>NZ_CAKVZK010000001.1:0-178176 GCF_934835585.1 Clostridium sp. AF02-29
ATTTTTGATGGATTTTTGCGCGTGACTGTGAAGGTACTGAACAGTTACGAAAATGTGTAACAGTTCAGTAGGTCTGCGCATTTACTGCGCTGACCGTACGAAAACATGGGCCAGCAGGCAAAAATCCCATTGCCGTAGGCAATTTTTGATGGATTTTTGCGCGTGACTGTGAAGGTACTGAACAGTTACGAAAATGCCAGGAAAAAGGAGAAGCCGAAAAGGGGCGGCAGCAAACATGAGACGATTGAAACAAACATGGATCGCCGCAGCACTTGGGATGAGTGTATGGATGACCGCCTGTGCGGGCGCGGCATCGGAGACAGCCACACAGGAAGGGGCTGTCGATGAGGAGAGCCAGGGGGCGATCCGCGAGGCTGTGGCTGAAAATGCTCAGGCGCAGGAGCAGCCCGAACGGGATAAAACGCAGGAAACTGAGCGGACGGAACCGCTCACGGTTGAACCAGTCCGGGAAACCCTCAATATGACGCGTTTTGACAACTGTACCTTTGCAGCTGGGTTCAAACCGCGGCAGATCCATCAGGATGAAAGCAATGTTATCATCACATTGACGGTTTATGACTATGAGCATTTTCATAAGGCAGATATCGATGAACTGCAGGCGGGAGATACGCTGCGCATCGATGGGAAAGAATGTCTCATTACTTCGATTGACCGACAGGAGTCTGGGCGGATCGAGATCAATGGCGGTCCGGCACAGGGGGGAGAAGAGCTGAGAATGGTAGAGGAGGATTCCTTGTATGGCTCGGAGATGGTAGTTGGGAGAAGTTACCATAAGCTGGGAGAGGTTACGCTGCAGATGGATGAGAACTTTGTCCTGACAGATGATTCTGACCCGGATACACCGCCGCAGGTGTATACCGCGGAAGAATTATTCGCGATCCGTGATCGGCTGATCGGGGAGTTTAAGCCATACAACACGGCTGTGACGGTGAAGGATGAGAAAATTATTTCGATTTACCGGAAATTTATGCCATAAAAGATATAAAATCATTAAGAGGAGGAGAGCACCTTTTATCCGGATGAGAGGTGCTTTTTTGTGTAACAGGAAATTCCTTGGAACTCCCTATTACACAAAAAGGCACTAACGTGCCAATGATGCGCACTCGCGCGAAGCAGAAACATGTCGCAAGCGACCGCGCTTGGCGCGAGAATGTGCCAAGGCACATTCTTTTTCAATATAATTTCCAGGATAAATTGACTTTTAAACATACCCCATCTATAATGAAACAAGCTGATATGGGCAGTGGGTGCCGCTGTTTGTGCCAGACCAGTCAGATTGCTCGGATTGGCAGGCGTGGACAGGGGGTAAAAGGGAAACAGGTGCAAAACCTGTGCGATCTCGTCACTGTGAACCGGAGAGTGGCGCTGCAGATGCCATTGCGAAAGTGAGAAGGCGCGGCGTGCATGATGACCCGAAAGCCAGGAAACCTGCCGGCTGTCGTGAACATATCGGTTAAAACTATTTTTGTGCGAGTCACACAAGGAGGAAAACATGAGAAAAAACAAAAAAGTAGTTGTAAGTGCAGCGGCAGTTACGATGTCCGTATTGCTTGGAGCCTGCGGCGGCAGTACATCCAGCCAGGCAACCTCGACGGAGGCGGCTTCTGAGGCAGAGACCGAGGCAGCTGAGAGCGCCGATTCCGATCAGGAAGCAGCAGATAAGGTGGCAAAGCTGATCGATGACATCTATGTACAGGAGCGCACCGATGACACGGATGAGCAGTGCAAGGCAGCCAAAGAGGCATGGGATGCCCTGACTGACGAGCAGAAGGAGCTGGTAGAAGGCGAGAACGCAGATCCAGATTATTTTGGTCGTGATACCGGCGACGCGAGCCTGGACGATCCGCGCAATCAGGATGAGATTGGAGACAAGGAGATCCTGGTAGTCAGCTTTGGTACTTCCTTCAACGACAGCCGTGTGAAAGATATCAAGAGTATCGAGGATTCCATCCAGGATGCATTCCCGGATTGGGCAGTCCGCCGTGCGTTTACCGCACAGATCATTATCAACCACGTTGAGGCTCGTGACGGCGAGTGCATCGACAATATGGATCAGGCACTGGAGCGAGCCGTGGAGAACGGAGTTAAAGAGCTGGTTGTCCAGCCGACCCACCTCATGCACGGTGCTGAGTACGACGAGATGGTTGAGGCGATCGAGAAGTATCAGGATAAATTCGAGCAGGTAGCTGTCGCAGAGCCGCTGTTAGGTGAGGTTGGCGACGATGCAGCCGTTATCAATGCAGATAAAGAGGCAGTTGCAAAAGCAGTTGTAGCAGAAGAAGCTTCGGAAGCTGGTTTTAAAGATGCAGCTGACGCAGCCGATCAGGGAACCGCATTCGTTCTGATGGGTCATGGTACCGCACACGTTGCAAAGGTAACCTACAGCCAGATGCAGACCCAGATGCAGAATCTTGGATATAGCAACGTATTTATCGGTACCGTAGAGGGCGAGCCGGAAGAGACTTCCTGTGAGTCTGTTATCGAGGCAGTGAAGGCAGCTGGTTATAAGAACGTCGTTCTTCGTCCGCTGATGGTAGTTGCAGGTGATCACGCAAACAACGATATGGCAGGCGATGATGATGATTCCTGGAAGAGCCAGTTTGAGGCATCAGGTGCGTTTGACAAGGTAGATACTCAGATTTCCGGTCTGGGCAGAATTAAAGCGGTAGAATCATTCTATGTTGCTCATACACGGACAGCCATTGAGTCTATTTCGGAATAATGTATATGAAAAAGAAATTAAATTTAGCGGCGCTTCTGCTTGCTGCCGCTCTTCTCGGAGCGTGCGGAGGACAGAAACAGGACGCAGCCGACACCGTGGCGCAGACAGAGAGCGCAGAAACCGAGAATGTCGAACAGAAAAGCAGCATTGACCTTGCAGACGGCGTCTACACCGTCGATTTTAAGACGGACAGCAGTATGTTCAAGGTCAATGAATCGAAAAATGGAAAAGGTGTCCTGACGGTCAAGGATGGCGAGGCGACACTTCATATTAGCCTGACCTCGAAAAACATCGTGAACCTGTATCTGGGTACTGCGGACGAGGCAAAGGAAGATGAAGCCGGTTGGCTGCAGCCAACCGTAGACACGGTTACTTACAGCGACGGTCTGAGCGAGGAGGTCAACGGCTTCGATGTGCCGGTTCCGGCGCTCGGAGAAGAATTTGACTTGGCTCTGATTGGTAAGAAAGGCACCTGGTACGACCACAAAGTAAGGGTAGAAAATCCGGTTTCCGGAGAGGCAGAGGACGCGGAAGCGGCATCATCCGAGACGGAGAATAGCGATGATGCGGCAGATGCCCAGAAACCGGCAGGGCAGACTGCAGATGTGGCAGACGGCACTTATACCTGTGAGGTAACCCTGCAGGGAGGTTCCGGCAGAGCATCGGTGGACAGCCCGGCGACCATTATCGTCAAGGATGGAAAGGTGACGGCCGATATTGTCTGGAGCAGCCCGAACTATGAGTATATGCTGGTGGATGACGTGCAGTATGATCCAATCCAGACCGAGGGCAATTCCGAATTCCAGATTCCGGTAATGCTGGATGAGGATGTAGCGGTCAGTGCCTTGACGGTGGCGATGAGCCAGCCGCATCTGATTGATTATACGCTGCATTTTGACAGCGTGACGTTATCAGAAGTTACGAAATAAAAGTAGATAGAAATACCTGTCCAGGAAGAACCTCCCGGTCCTTTTGTACATATTTTGATTACAGAAGGATCCGGGAGGTTTATGTCTATGCGTATCTGTGAACTCAAACAGCGGGAAGTTATAAATGTAAAAGATTGCAAGCGCCTTGGTTTTGTGGGCGACGTCGATTTTGACATCAGCACGGGAAAAATGCTTGCAATCATCGTGCCGGGACCGGGCTGTGTCTGGGGCTTTCTGGGGCGGGAAAAAGAGTACATAATTCCATTCTGCGACATCTGCCAGATAGGGGATGACATTATTCTGGTGAGGCTGAAAGAAGAGAGAGAAAAGAAAGAATAGCGGAAAACTTCTGCTTGCAGAAGCGCACTTCCTGCGATATTATAATAAGTATGATATGTTATGAAAACTTGGCGGGGGCATATCAATAAAACCAGAAAAGGGGAAGAGCGATTGAAGTGTCCATTTTGCAACGCGGCTGACACGAAAGTAATCGATTCACGGCCTGCGGATGACAACAGTTCTATCAGACGCCGGAGACAGTGCGAGACTTGTGGAAAGCGTTTTACCACATATGAAAAACTTGAGACGATCCCTCTGATGGTTGTCAAAAAGGATAATACCCGGGAGATGTACGACCGGGCGAAGATAGAGGCAGGAATCCTGCATTCCTGCCACAAGCGCCCAGTCTCTCAGGGACAGATTTCGGCGTTGATCGACGATGTGGAAAACAATTTATTTAACCGGGAAGAACGGGAGATCTCGACCGCGGTGATCGGGGAACTTGTGATGGAGCGGTTAAAGGATCTGGATGTGGTTACCTATGTGCGGTTTGCATCGGTATACCGGGAGTTTAAAGACGTCGATACATTTATGGAGGAACTGCAGAAGATACAGCAGCGGAATGTGCCGTCGTACGAGTCTGGAAAGAACGGGGAAGAGACCAGATGATGGGAAATGCGTTTTATCCGGATGAATGGCTGGATTCTGCGTATGATATCCCGTATGAGCAGTTTTATCAGAAGGGAATGCGGGGTATCATATTTGATATTGACAATACGCTGGTGCCGCACGGTGCCCCGGCGGACGAGCGGGCAGTACAGCTGTTTGAACGTTTGCGGGCGATAGGGTTCCACACCTGTCTGCTCTCGAATAATAAGGAGGCGCGGGTCGCCCCGTTTGCCGGACAGGTAGATTCGGATTATATTTACAAGGGCAGAAAACCGAAGCGCAGCGGATACAGACAGGCGATGCGCCGGATGGGAACGGGCGAGCGCTCGACGATGTTTGTCGGGGATCAGCTCTTTACGGATGTGTACGGGGCGAGGCGGACAGGCATCTATTCGATTCTTGTAAAGCCGATCAATCCGAAGGAAGAGATCCAGATCGTGTTAAAGCGGTATCTGGAGAAAATTGTCCTGTGGTTCTATGTGAGAAGACAGGAAAAAAATAGCGGAAGTTTGTAGCCGGGTGTTTTTGAACGGTTTGAAAGAGCTTGCCAGGCGGCAGAACCGGATGCTGACAGGAGTGCCGGAAACGGTGAAAAATCAGTTGTTTTCAGAAAAAATATCGGCAATTTTAGAAAAATAAGGGGCGGAATTGACATGATGTGCCCTGTGTTTTCAAAAAAGTAGTTGAAAAAGAGGATTTTATAGTATAAAATAAAAAAGATAAAGCGAGTATTTTCAAGGAGGAGCATCATTTATGATATCAGCGGGCGATTTTAGAAACGGCATCACACTGGAGATTGATGGCAACGTATACCAGATCATGGAATTTCAGCACGTAAAACCGGGAAAGGGAGCTGCGTTCGTACGTACTAAAATTAAGAACGTAATGAATGGCGGCGTTGTAGAGAAAACCTTCCGTCCGACCGAGAAGTTCCCGTCTGCCAGAATCGACAGAGTTGATATGCAGTATCTGTATTCCGATGGCGACTTATACAACTTCATGGATGTAAACACATATGAGCAGGTAGCTTTAAACCAGGAGACAATCGGCGACGCACTCAAGTTCGTAAAAGAGAACGAGATGTGCAAGATCTGTTCTTACAACGGCAAGGTATTCTCCGTAGAACCGCCGCTGTTCGTAGAGCTTGAGATCACAGATACAGAGCCGGGCTTCAAGGGCGATACCGCTACAGGCGCTACCAAACCGGCAGTTGTAGAGACTGGCGCTACTGTATATGTACCGTTATTCGTAAACCAGGGCGATAAGATCAAGATCGATACACGTACTGGTGAATATCTGTCCAGAGTCTAAGTTATAACATATACGTCAGAAAGGTCTTCACGATACCGTTTGTACCCTTGTGGGGAGGCAGTCGTGTCACTGACAGGTTTCTGACTGGAAACAGAGATTACTGTTTGTGGCAGGCATTTTCCTTTGCTGGTTATGCAGCGCATGAACAGTAGCAAGCAGAGAAACTGTTGTAAGATCCGGAGGAAACGTCGAGATTTTACAACAGTTTTTTTGCTTAACATATCGGGGAGGCGTCTATGACGCGTCCGTTGGTTCATCTCAGAGAGCGGGTTCGGAGTGAGCGGTGCTCATGGGGAGTGATAAATATGGAGAACGGAAGAGAAGACCGTCTGCGTCTGGGGGAAGAGGATGAGCCGGGGCGCAGACCTGGTGGCAGGAAGAGGCGTACATCCGGCAGGCAGACGGCAATCCGCCGGGAGCGGACGAGGCAGCAGAAGAAGCGCCGTGTGATGATGCGGCTGCTTTTGTGTCTGCTTATTTTCCTCCTGGGTGCGGGAACAGGCTGGACGCTGCGCGGGAAAATGATCCGCAAGCTGATCGATCCGTCCACGATCGAGATGCCAAACTGGGTTGATGAGCAGCTTCTCACGGTCAACCGATATTCCAGACCGGGGACGAATATCCCGGTCATCAACGGGATCGTGATTCACTATGTGGCAAATCCTGGGACGACGGCACAGCAGAACCATGATTATTTTGAGGGGTTGAAAGATCAGAGCGGCAGTAACACTGTTTCCGTCAGCAGCAATTTCGTGATCGGTCTGGACGGCGAGATCATTGAGTGCGTTCCGGTCGGGGAGAAGGCATATGCCTCCAATGAGAGGAATGCGGACACCGTTTCGATTGAGTGCTGCCATCCGGCGGCAGACGGAAAGTTCACAGACGAGACATATGACTCGCTGGTAAAACTGACTGCATGGCTGTGCAAGCAGCTCGATTTAAGTCCGAAAGACGTGATCCGTCATTATGACGTGACTGGAAAGGCGTGCCCGAAGTATTTCGTGGATCATGAGGATGCCTGGAAGCAGTTCCGCAAGGATGTGAAAAAAGCAATGCGGAAGGATATATAATATACGATATAAATTATGAAAGGGAATCTAGTATGAAAACGATTTTAGATTTGATCGTGGAAGAACTGAAACCGGCGTTTACCGGCTGCGGGTACGATGAGAAGTATATCCGCGTGACGGTATCAAACCGCCCGGATCTCTGCGAGTATCAGTGTAACGGCGCGATGGCAGCTGCCAAAGCGTATAAAAAGAAACCGATCGATATTGCCAATGAGGTGGTGGAAAAGACAGCCGGAAGCAAGATGTTTTCTGAGATCAACGCCGTGATGCCTGGATTTATCAATATCCGCCTGAATCCGTGCTACCTGGCATCCTATGTACAGCAGGTGGCAGAGGATGAAAAGCTGGGACTCAACGCAGCTAAGAAGCCGGAGACGATCATCATCGATTACGGCGGAGCCAATGTAGCAAAACCACTGCATGTCGGACACTTACGTTCCGCGGTCATCGGAGAGAGCATCAAGCGCATCAGCCGCTATATGGGACACCATGTCATCAGCGATGTGCATCTGGGTGACTGGGGATTGCAGATGGGACTGATCATCGAGGAGCTGCATGACCGTCAGCCGGATCTGGTATATTTTGACCCGGATTATACCGGCGAGTATCCGTCGGAGCCGCCATTTACGATTTCCGAGCTGGAGGATATCTATCCGGCAGCGAGCGCGAAATCCAAGGTAGATGCGGCATTCCGTGAGCGGGCACAGCAGGCAACCTTCAAACTGCAGAGTGGCTATGCACCGTTCCATGCGATCTGGAAGCACATCATGAACGTGTCCTTGAAGGATCTGAAAAAGAACTATGGCAATTTAAATGTATCGTTCGACCTCTGGAAGGGCGAGAGCGATGCGCAGCCATATATTCCGGGACTGATCGAGGATTTACAGAAAAAAGGTCTCGCCTATGAGAGCGATGGCGCGCTGGTTGTCGATATCGCACAGGAAGGGGATGCGAAGGAATATCCGCCTTGTATCGTCCGCAAATCCGACGGTGCGGCGCTGTATGCGACTTCCGATCTGGCGACGATCATCGAACGTGAGCAGGATTTCCATCCGGACCGCTACATTTACGTCGTAGACAAGCGCCAGGAGCTTCATTTTATCCAGGTATTCCGTGTGGCGAAGAAAGCGGGCATCGTCAAAGAAGATACGCCGATGATCTTCTTGGGCTTCGGTACGATGAACGGCAAGGACGGTGGTCCGTTCAAGACACGTGAGGGCGGTGTTATGCGTCTGGAGCACCTGATCAAGAATATCGATGAGAAGGTATATGAGAAGATTCAGGAGAAGCAGAAGGTTCCGGCGGACGAGATGACACGCACGGCGGAGATTGTCGGTCTGGCGGCACTTAAATATGCCGATCTTTCGAATCAGGCGACCAAAGATTACATTTTCGATGTAGACCGCTTTATTTCCTTTGAGGGAAATACAGGTCCACATATCCAGTATATGATCGTCCGCATCAAGTCCATTCTGGAGAAATACAAGGAACTGCGCGGTGCGGATGCTAAAGTGGTTCCGATCCGTCCGGCTGAGAGCGAGACAGAGAAAGCACTTCAGATGGCGCTCTGCCGTTTCGGCGAGGTGACAGAATCTGCATTCTACGAGACGGCGCCGCATAAGCTCTGCCAATACATGGCGGCAGTGGCGGATGCGTTCAATGCATTCTATCTGGAAAATAAGATCCTCTCCGAGGAGGACGCAGCGAAGCAGGCAGCCTTTATCAGTCTGATCACGCTGACCAAGCGGGTGCTGGATACCTGTATGGATCTGCTCGGAATGGAATCGCCGGAACACATGTAATCTGTAATATGGAGGAATCCTCATGAAAATAATAAAAATGTCCGTAGATACCTTCTGGAAGGGCGAAGTACGGGTACAGGGACAGATTGAGGATGAGACAAAGGTATATCAGACAAGAATTTTTATCAAGGGTAGTCAGATCTATGACTACTCTTGTTCTTGTGCGGAGGGAAATTCATTCCGGGGTCCCTGCGTGCATGCAAAAGCGCTTCAGGAGGCGTTTGCCCGCCAGCAGAAAGCCGAGCATACACTGCCGGTTTCGACTTCGCCGGAGATCCGGATGATGATCCGGGAGTACACGAACCGGGAAGTAGCGCGGATTCTGGGCGAGGAAGAGCGGGAACCGGTCTATCTGCATCCCTATTTACAGATCCGGCGCGGCGAAGTGCTTTTGGAGGCACGGATCGGACGGGAAAAACGGTATATTGTGAAAAACCTGCTGGAATTTGCACAGGCGGTTCACAGCGGAAAACGGGTGGAATACGGAAAAGGCATGGCGTTTGAACACGTCCCGTCTGCCTTTGCGCCGGAAAGCCGCCCATTTTTAGATCTTCTGCTGGAGGAGGCGGACGCCTACATACGCCATTATGAGGAGATGCGCGGTCATGCGGGGCTGCCGCTTCCAGTGATGCGGGCGTTAACGCTGGGATCTGCAGCGAGGGATCGGCTGTTTGATCTTTTAGAGGGAAAAGAAGTCCAGACGGAGGACGAGAAAGGTGCTGAATGTGTGTGCCGGGTTGAGCGCAGGGATCCGCGTTTCCCGGTGGAGGTGGAAGCAAGGGGCGATGGAATTGCGGTTACGGTTCCATCGGCTCTAACTTCGTTCCGGGGAGAACAGCGTCTGTATGTGGCAGATGGATTGCATCTGTTTGGATGCAGTGAACTGTATACAGAAACGATGGGCGTTTTTCTGGAGCAGATGGAACAGGGCGGAAGAGAGTGCGGAAGCCGGAAAGAGAAGCGGGAGCTGCTGGTTGGAAGCCGGGATATTCCGCTCTTTTATGCGCGGGTGCTGGAAGGCATGGAGGCACTTGGGATCTTGCAGAGCCCGGAGATCGATTGGGAGAAATACCGCCCAGAGGCGTTGAAAGCCCGGTTTGAGTTTGACAGTGATTCGCCGGACGAGCTGCGTCTGCGTCCGACGCTTTCCTACGGAGATTTTACGTTTTCGCCGCTGGCGGACGAGCATGTTCCGCGGGAGATCTGCCGGGATGTACCGGCGGAATTTTATATCAGCCGCCTGATCACGCGGTACTTCTCTTACTGGGAGGATGAGAGCGGCGAGCTGGTGATCCGCGGGGATGAAGACGCACTGTACCAGGTTTTGAGCGAGGGAATGCCGCAGTTTCAGGAGGTGGGCGAGGTATGGCTGTCAGAGTCTGTCCGCCATCTGCGCGTCCTGCCCCCGCCGGAAGTGTCGATGGGAGTTTCTCTTGGAGGCGGCTGGCTGGATCTGAAGATTGAGACGGCGGGAATCGACCCGGCGGAGCTTTTGCAGGTACTCAGTGAATACCGCCAAAAAAAGAAATATTACCGCATGAAAAATGGCGAATTTTTGCAGCTTTCGGGCGGCGGCCTGCAGGCGCTTGACAGTCTGACTGCGGATCTGGGACTGACAAAGAGTGAATTTCAGGCGGGGGAGGCGAAGATACCTGCCTACCGTGCTTTTTATCTGGATAGTCTCTCGGGCGACGGCAGGATGAAACTGTTTCAGCGGGATGAAGCCTACGGGATGATGGTGCGCGATCTAAAAACGGCGCAGAGTGTCAGCTATGCGGTTCCGGCGGTGCTGGAAAAGACGCTGAGGGAATACCAGAAGATCGGATATACGTGGATGCGGACGCTGGCGCGGTATCATTTCGGCGGGATCCTGGCAGATGATATGGGACTGGGAAAAACGCTGCAGGTGATTGCGCTTCTGACGGCATTTTATCAGGAAAAAACCGAGCAGAAAGCGGCTGGAAATGAAGGCAGTGGGTCAGAATTACCTCTTCCGTCTTTGATCGTCTGCCCGGCGTCGCTCGTCTACAACTGGGGACAGGAATTTGCCCGGTTTTCGCCGGAGATCCGCGTGCTTCTGATTGCCGGGACGGCGAAAGAACGGCAGGAACAGCTGGAGGAGCAGATGCGGATGGAGGCGTCTGAGAGGGCGCAGGTGATCATCACGTCCTATGATCTGTTGAAACGGGATCGGGCAGCGTATCTGGGACGCACGTTTGAATATGAGATTATTGACGAGGCGCAGGTCATTAAAAATGCAAAGACACAGGGAGCGAAGGCGGTAAAGGAGATTTCGGCGAATGTCCGTTTCGCCCTGACGGGAACGCCGGTGGAAAACCGGCTCAGCGAGCTTTGGAGCATTTTTGATTTCCTGATGCCAGGATTTTTATACAGTTACCGGAAGTTTCGTGAGAGGTATGAGCTGCCAATCGTGAAAAATCAGGATCCGGAAGCATTGATGGCATTGCGGCGGATGACGGGACCGTTTGTCCTGCGCCGTTTGAAAAAGGATGTGCTGCGGGAGCTTCCGGGCAAGGAAGAGAGGATCGTTTATTCGGCGGCGTCGGGGCGGCAGCAGAAGCTTTATACGGCGTCGGCGTTGAAACTGAAAGAGGCGCTGGCTGGCGGCGCGTGGTCGGGTAATGGAAAATTGGAAGTGCTTTCCCAGCTCATGCGGCTGCGTCAGATCTGCTGCGATCCGGCACTCTGTTTTGAAGATTATACGGGGGAATCGGCGAAGCTGGAGACCTGTGTTTCGCTGATCGCATCGGCGTCTGCGGCGGGACATAAGATCCTGCTCTTTTCCCAGTTTGCCTCGATGCTGGAGCGGATTCGGGAACGCCTTTTACAGGAGGGCATTTCGTCCCATCTTCTGGTCGGCGCGACCCCGAAGGAAGAACGCAGCCGGATGGTGCAGGCGTTTGCCTCGGATGAGGTTCCGGTGTTCCTTATTTCCCTGAAAGCCGGGGGAACGGGACTCAACCTGACGGCGGCGGATATCGTGATTCATTACGATCCGTGGTGGAATGTGGCAGCGCAGAACCAGGCGACCGACCGCGCGTACCGGATCGGGCAGGAAAAGCCGGTTACGGTATACAAACTGATCTTAAAGGATACGATAGAAGAAAATCTTTTGAAGCTGCAGAATGCGAAACTTGCGCTGGCGGCGCAGGTGGTTTCAGAGGGAATGGTTTCACTGGGCGATTTGAGCCAGAATGAACTGATGGAGCTGTTTGAACAGAATCCATAAAAAATTTGCAGAAATAACGGGCAGGAGGAAAAAGCGTGAAGCAATGGAAACGATACAAATCATATATACTGCCATATAAGAGCGCCTTTATTCTGGGACCGCTCATGATGGTAACGGAGGTGCTGGGTGAGATTCTGCTGCCCAAATTTATGTCGATGATTATTAACCATGGCGTGGCGCAGAAAGACGGCGGATACATTCTCAAAATGGGACTTGTGATGGCGATTACCTCCTTTTTGATGGCGGCAGGCGGCATTCTGGGGGCATATTTTGCAGCGAAGGCGTCGATTTCCTTTACCAGCGATCTGCGCCGCGACTTATTTGCCAGAGTGCAGCAGTTTTCATTTAAAAATATCGATACGTTCAGCACGGGATCGCTGGTAACCCGTCTGACGAACGATATCCAGCAGGTACAGAACCTGATTATGATGGGACTTCGGATGATGCTGCGCGCGCCGGGCATGTTCCTGGGGGCGCTTGTGATGGCGTTCTGGATGAATGCGGAACTGGCAGCTGTCATCCTGGTGGTGATTCCGCTTCTGACGGCGGCGATCGTCTGGATCCTACGGACTGCCTACCCGCGGTTTACGGCCATGCAGAAAGCGCTGGATACGCTCAATAGCGGCATCCAGGAGGTGCTGACGAACGTGCGGGTGGTGAAATCCTTTGTGCGGGAAGACTACGAGGAAAAGCGGTTTGCCGACACGAACCGGGAGCTCAAGGAGGCAGGGCTGCGGGCGCTGAAGATCGTAATTGCGACGATGCCGGTCATGATGTTCGCGATGAATGTGACGACACTGGCAGTTGTCTGGTTCGGCGGAAACCTGATTATCGGCGGACGGATGGCGGTCGGGGATCTGACGGCATTTACGACCTACATTGTACAGATTCTGATGTCACTTATGATGCTCTCAATGGTATTTTTGCAGAGTTCCCGCGCGATGGCGTCCATCCGGCGAATCGATGAGGTGCTGGATGAGCCGATTGATCTGAGCGATGAAAATGCATCACAGAAGGACCGGAAGGTTGAGAAAGGACGCGTGGAATTTAAGGATGTTTCCTTTTCCTACCGCGAAGGCGGTGAGCCGGTTCTATCCCACATCAGCCTGACGGCAGAGCCGGGAGAGACGATCGGCATCCTCGGTGCGACCGGAAGCGGAAAAACGTCGCTGGTACAGCTGATTCCCCGCCTCTATGATGTGACAGAGGGGAGTGTGCGGGTGGATGGTATCGATGTGCGGGAGTATTCCCTGAAAAATCTCCGGGACGGCGTTGGCATGGTTTTACAGAAAAACGTCCTGTTTTCCGGCACGATCGAGGAAAACCTGCGCTGGGGTGATGAGACGGCGACGGAGGAAGAAGTGCGGCGGGCAGCAGTGTATGCGCAGGCAGATTCCTTTGTGAATTCGTTTGCCGAAGGCTACAAAACGGAGATGGGACAGGGCGGCGTCAATGTATCCGGCGGTCAGAAACAACGGCTGTGCATCGCAAGGGCACTCTTAAAGAAGCCGAAGATCCTGATTCTCGACGACAGCACCAGTGCGGTCGATACGGCAACGGAGGCGGCGATCCGGACGGCATTCCGGGAAGATTTGAAAGATACGACGAAATTTATTATCGCACAGCGGCTGAGTTCGCTGGAATACGCGGATCGGATTCTCGTCCTTGAGGACGGCAGGATTATCGGAGAGGGAACGCAGGAGAAGCTGCTGGCATCCTGTGAGGCGTACCGGGAGATCTATGAGACGCAATATGGAAAACGGGCAGACGGGGAGGTGATGGCATGATGGATGAAAAACAGATTGAAAGCCTGAAACGCCGATATGGCAGCCGCATAGCCGACGCGCCGAAACGCCGCCGGGGACCGGAACGGATGGCGGTCATGAAGGGCGGAAAGCCCAAGGCGGGCGGTCAGACGATGCTGCGCCTGCTTTCATACTTAAAACGCGACCGGATGGCGATGACAGTCGCCTTTTTCTGTGTGATCCTGGGGACGGTGACGAATCTGGCGGGCGCCTATATGCTGCGCCCGATCATCAACCGGTATATTGTGCCTTTAGATGGCAGCCGGGGCGATGTGGCGGGGCTGTTCCGTTCCCTGTGCGTGATGGGAGCGGTTTATTTAGTCAGCGTTGCCGCTGCCTATATGCAGTCGCGCATCATGCTGCAGGTGGCGCAGAACGCGTTGCAGCGGCTGCGGGAAGAGCTGTTTAACCATATGCAGACGCTTCCGCTCCGGTTTTATGATACCGGCAGCAACGGCGATCTGATGAGCCGTTTTACAAACGATGTGGATACGATCGGCATGATGCTCAGCAGTACGCTGGTGCAGCTTTTATCCGGTGCACTCAGTATTGTGGGAACGTTGGTGCTGATGATTTACACGAACGTGTGGCTGACGGTGATTACGCTTGCCATGATGCCGGTGATGCTGCGTGCCGGTAAATTTGTTGCCGGACGGAGCCAGAAATATTTCTCTGCCCAGCAGGCGGCGCTTGGCGCGATGAACGGCTATATTGAGGAGACCGTGCAGGGGCAGAAGGTCGTCAAGGTATTCTGCCATGAGGAGATCGCAGAGGAAGAATTTGGATGGCTCAATGCGGATCTGAAAGAAAAACAGATCCGGGCGCAGTTTTTCGGCGGTGTGATGGGACCGGTCATGAACAATTTAAGCCAGTTAAATTATGGACTGACAGCCTGCATTGGCGGTCTGCTCTGTGTGTTCCGGAACTTTGATGTCGGTGGACTGACCGTATTTTTAGGCTTTTCGCGGCAATTTTCCAGACCGATCAACGAGCTTTCCATGCAGGTTGGAAACGTATTTTCGGCGCTGGCAGGCGCGGAGCGCGTGTTTGCAGTGCTGGATGCGGAACCGGAGGCGGCAGATGCGCCGGATGCGGTTTCGATCGCGCCGATCCGCGGTGAGGTGGTGCTTGACCATGTGACTTTCGGCTATGAGCCGGGGCAGGTGATTTTGAAGGATATTTCGCTCTATGCGAAGCCGGGACAGAAGATCGCCTTTGTCGGCTCGACGGGAGCCGGAAAAACGACGATTACGAATCTGATCAACCGTTTTTATGATATACAGGGCGGCTCGATCACGGTGGACGGCGTCGATGTCCGCCGGATGCACCGGAAGGAGCTGCGGGAAAATATCGCGATGGTTCTGCAGGATACGCATCTTTTTACCGGCACGGTACGGGAAAATATTCGATACGGGCGGCTGGATGCCACGGATGAAGAAGTTGTTGAGGCGGCAAAAACGGCATCGGCGCATTCCTTTATCATGCGTCTGCCGGATGGGTATGACACGATGCTGGAGGGCGACGGTGCAAATTTAAGCCAGGGACAGCGCCAGCTATTAAACATTGCGCGGGCAGCAGTTTCTAAAGCACCGATCCTGATTCTGGATGAGGCGACGAGTTCGGTCGATACGCGGACGGAGAAGCACATCGAGCACGGCATGGACCGGCTGATGGCGGACCGGACGACCTTTGTCATCGCCCACCGGCTTTCGACAGTCCGCAACGCCAATGCGATCATGGTGCTGGAGCACGGGCAGATCATTGAGCGCGGCGACCATGAAGATCTGCTGGCGCAGAAAGGGCGGTATTTTGAGCTGTATACCGGAATGAAGGAGCTGGAATAAGGCTTTCGTTGAGAATTAAATGAGAATTTGTATCCTGTACGCGTGAACTCACCTATATTGAAAAACGGGCGGATCTAGTGTATAATGGGAACACTTGAAATTTTTAAGTAAAATCGGATCACGTAAGCTGGAAAATAGAGCCGGATCCGTGGCAAATTTTGTACCCTTAGGAGGAATATCTATGAGTATCCGAGTTGGAATTTTAGGATATGGAAATCTGGGACGCGGCGTGGAGTGTGCGATCCGCCAGAATCCGGATATGGAACTGAAAGCAGTATTTACACGGCGTGCGCCGGAAACGGTCAAGATCCTGACCGAGGGCGTACCGGTTTATCATGTAGATGAGGCAGAGGCGAAGAAAGACGAGATCGACGTTTTGATTCTCTGCGGCGGTTCGGCTACGGATCTGCCGGTCCAGACCCCGAAATATGCACAGTGGTTTAACGTAGTGGACAGCTTCGATACCCATGCAAAGATTCCAGAGCATTTCGCAGCAGTCGATGAGTCCGCACAGAAATCCGGAAAGGTTGGCATCATCTCCGTTGGCTGGGATCCGGGTATGTTCTCCCTGAACCGTCTCTATGCAGCTGCATGCCTGCCGGAGGGCGAAAATTATACATTCTGGGGCAAGGGCGTCAGCCAGGGACATTCCGATGCGATCCGCCGGATCGAGGGCGTCAAGGATGCCAGACAGTACACAATCCCAGTTGAGAGTGCACTGGAGGCAGTCAGAAGCGGCAGCAGCCCAGAGCTGACCACCCGCGAAAAACACACCAGAGAGTGCTTTGTTGTGGCAGAAGAGGGCGCGGATCAGGCAAAGATCGAGAATGAGATCAAGACCATGCCGAATTACTTTTCTGATTATGACACAACGGTTCATTTCATCACCGAAGAAGAACTGAAACGCGATCACAACCGTCTCCCGCACGGTGGTTTCGTACTCCGCAGCGGCAAGACCGGCTGGAACAAGGAGAACCACCATATCATCGAGTACAGCTTAAAGCTGGATTCCAACCCGGAATTTACTTCCTCCATCATCGTGGCATACGCACGCGCGGCATACAAGATGAACCAGGAAGGCCAGAAAGGCTGCAAGACCGTCTTTGATGTGGCACCGGCATATCTGTCGGCAGAGAGTGGGGCGGATCTGCGGAAGAAGTATCTGTAATAATTTCAAATTTTCCTTTCAACTTGTATTGTCGCTTAAAATGAAGTAAAATGTAAGACAGATTTGCATGATTTGTACCTGCGCAGCACTGGCAAAATCCGTTAAAGTCCGCGCAATGAGTGAACGTAACTTTACGTTTGCGGGAGCTGGCGGGTAGGAGAAAAGCGAAAATACATACAGGAAGGACAATATACGATGAATAAATGGAAAAAATCCGTGCGTTCCCTCTGCCTGGGAATGGCACTTATGATGTCTGTGTCATGGACGGCATTTGCTGCGACAGACGGGGCGACCGGTCCGGGACAGGCGGCAGGAGGCACGGTCTCCGGCGCAGTTCCTTCGGGAGCAACGGTTACTTTACAGAATGCAGCTCAGCCGACGGTGGCAGCGCAGGGCGCAGTGCTCTATGATGCGACGCACAACCAGTTCCTGTTTTCCAAGAATGCGGATACGCAGTATTATCCAGCCAGCATCACGAAGCTGATGACGGCGCTTCTGGTAGCGGAAAACTGTAATCTGAGTGATACGGTAACCTTTTCCCAGACGGCAGTTTCGAATCTGGAATCGGGCGCGGTGACGTTGCAGGTCAAGGCGGGTGATACCTTTACGGTTAAGGACTGTCTCTATGGTCTGCTTTTAAAATCGGCAAATGAGGTGGCAAACGGACTGGCGGAGCATGTGTCCGGCAGTGTCAGCGCGTTTGCGGATAAGATGAATGAGAAGGCAGCGTCCTTAGGATGCACGCATACGCATTTTGCAAACCCGAACGGTCTGAATAATGCGAACCATTTTACAACCGCACATGATATGGCGCTGATTGCAAATGCTGCATTCAATAATGCGACGGTGCGTCAGGTTGCATCGACCCTGCATTACGATTTCCCGGCGACTGCCAGCGTGCCGACGGTGCGGACGCTTACGATGGGACATAAGATGCTCAATCCGGCAAATTCCCAGTATTATGAGGGAATCATAGGCGGAAAGACCGGTTATACCTCCCTGGCAGGCAACACGCTGGTAACGTGTGCAGAGCGGAATGGCGTGCGCCTGATTGCAGTTATTTTAAAGAGTTCGCAGACTCATTATGACGATACGAAGAAGCTGCTGGACTATGGTTTTGCGGTGTCGGGAAGCGCATCCGGCACACCGGCTGGCACGAACACCTCGGTATCGGATGCGGCGGATAACAGTACGTCAAATTCCAGCAAGCCGTCCGGCAATACGACCAGTACAAATACCTCATCTTCCGGCAGCCAGGGTGGACCGGGTAGCTCTGGAGCTGGCAATACAGCTGCTCAGGGCGACGGTGCGTGGCAGCAGTTTGGAAATGAATGGAAATACCTGAAAGCAAACGGAACCTACGCGGCAAATGAGAGTCTCCTGATCAAGGGGGAGACATACTATTTCCATGCAGATGCGTGGATGGCGCGTGACTGGCAGATGGTAAACGGCTCCTGGCATTATTATACCGAAAGCGGGGCTATGGCGAAGAGCCGCTGGATTCAGACGAATGGATACTGGTATTATGTGGGTGCTGACGGAGCATTGTTTGTCAATGGAACGACACCGGACGGATATAGAGTCGATGCGAATGGTGTCTGGATTCAGAAATAAAGAAGAGCATAAAACGGAGCCGACCGGCAGAAAAGACCGGGGCGGCTCCGTTTTTCACAGCTCTGTGGCCGCAAAAAGACCGGCGGCACAGCTGGCAGAGGGGGTTGATGTTATTATAGTGTGATCAATTCATACTCCCGGCTTCCCAGACCGATCTTCTCCGCGTGTGCCAGGCAGCTTTTCCACTCAGATTCTGGTGTGGAATTTGTGAAATGGTCATGGTGATCGTGGAAATCCGGATCAGCAAGATGTTTTGCAAGCTGGCTGCCCGGCATCGGAGCAGCGGCCAGACAGGCGTCCACACAGGCCTGATCGAGTGCCAGCGGATCGAAAGAAGCAAACATACCAAGATTTGGAAGGATCGGTACGTCATTTTCACCGTGGCAGTCGCAGTTCGGGGAGACGTCAACGACCAGGGAAATATGGAAGTTTGGACGTCCATCCACAACGGCTTTTGTGTATTCCGCCATACGGCAGTTTAACAGCTCGTTGGCTGCGTTGTTGTCAAATTCGATTGCGTCAAAATTGCAGGCGCCGAGACACCGTCCGCAGCCGACGCAGTGCTCAGCATCCACGTGCATTTTTCTGGAGGCTTCATCGAAAACGAGACCGCCGTTGGCACATTCCTTCTGACAGCGGCGGCAGCCCCGGCAGAGCTTTTCCTTGACGTGCGGTTTTCCACTGCTGTGCTGATCGGTCTTACCGGCGCGAGAACCGCAGCCCATGCCGATATTTTTGATCGTGCCGCCGAAGCCGGTCGTCTCATGTCCCTTGAAATGGGTCAGGCTGATAAAGACATCGGCGTCCATGACGGCGCGGCCGATCTTAGCTTCTTTGATGTATTCGCCTCCGGCCACCGGAACAGCGATGTCATCGGTGCCTTTTAATCCATCACCGATGATGATTGGACATCCAACAGTCAACGGGGTAAATCCGTTTTCCCAGGCGCATTCCAGGTGCTCAAGCGCATTCTTGCGGCTGCCTGGATACATCGTATTGCAGTCTGTTAAAAATGGTTTGCCGCCCAGCTCTTTGATGACATCAACAACGGCTTTGGCATAATTCGGACGCAGATAACTGATATTTCCAAGTTCACCAAAGTGCATCTTGATAGCGACAAATTTACCATCCATATCGATGGAACCGATCCCGGCTTTACGGATCAGTTTTTTTAATTTGGTAGGGAGACCGTCGCCAAATGCAATGGTGTGGAAATCTGTAAAATATACCTTTGCTTTTTCGGTTTTTGACATATGAATACCTCCTGATAGATGGCTTTTTTTGATTTTTTATCTCAGTCGAGAAGACTCCCACCTCTTTAGGTGGCGAGTAATAGTAAAGTGATAAAAATATCCATTCTATTATACCGGAATCGGGTGGATGTGTCAAAAATTTACTTTTCTTTTTAATGTAGTTCCTATATAATAGGAAAATACGGAAAAAGCAGATTTCAGCTGCAGGGGGATTCTGGCAAGATACCTGTATCTGGAAACCTGCTTTTGAAAATACGAGGGGACTTGTCTGCATAGAAGGGACAGTGACCCGGGCAGGAGATGACAGTATGAGAAATGCACCGGTTATCTATATCGTGGTGCCTTGCTACAACGAAGAGGAAGTTCTGCCATTGACGGCAGAATTTTTAGGTAAAAAATTAGATGATTTAACCCGCAGCCGCCGGATTCATCCGGGAAGCCGGGTGCTGATGGTAGACGACGGTTCGAAGGATAGAACATGGAAGCTGATCGAGGAACTCCATGAGAAGGACGAACGGTTTGCAGGTGTGAAGCTGAGCCGCAACCGCGGTCATCAGAACGCGCTTTTAGCCGGGCTTTTTGAGGCGGCGAGACGGCGGTGTGACGCGGCGATCTCGATGGATGCCGATCTGCAGGATGATGTGGACGCATGCGACGCGATGATCGAGCGGTATATGGCTGGCTGTGACATCGTGTACGGTGTGCGCCGCCACAGGGCGACGGATACATTTTTTAAGCGTACAACTGCGCTGGGATTTTATAAGATTATGAATGCGCTGGGAGCGAACACCGTGTATAATCATGCGGATTACCGCCTGATGAGCCGGAGGGCACTGGAAGGGCTGGCGGAATTTTCGGAGGTCAATCTGTTTCTGCGAGGGATTGTCCCGATGATCGGCTATCCGTCCGATGTGGTATATTATGACCGTAAAGAGCGGGCAGCAGGGGAGAGCAAATATCCGCTGAAAAAGATGCTGGCTTTTGCGATCGAGGGCATCACTTCGCTGAGCACAAAGCCGATCCGGATGATTACGTTCATGGGAATTGCGGCATTTTTTGTCAGTATTGGATTCCTTATCTGGGCGGTGGTTGATTTCTTCCGGGGCAATACGATCACCGGCTGGGCGAGCATGATGGTATCGCTCTGGTTTATCGGCGGACTGCTTCTTCTCTCGGTCGGAATCGTCGGAGAGTATGTCGGAAAGATTTATCTGGAGTCGAAGCACCGCCCGCGCTATATCATTGAGAGCCGCACGCCGGATCGCATCCGCGAGCGTGAGAAAGGGCGCAGCCGGAAACAGGAGATGCCAGGAGAAAATTTGCGCCGCAGCCGTGCAGAAGCACGGGAACTCCAGACATCAAAAAGAAGAGAAGCTGTGCAAAAACCGGAGCAGGAGTGAAATAGCTCTAAAAAATAGCTCTTAAAAATTCAGGAAACACTTGACAAACCCGGAAAATGGGTGTATCTTCATAAACAAATAATTCCTATCAGGAATAAGGGAATATAAGCTGAAAGGGGACAGGTCCGATGCGTCAGAGTAAAGCCATGCAGATGAATATGATGATGAACGGCATGTGTATGATGTGCTGTCATATTTGTGTGCATGAAAGACGGAACGGGCTGGTCGGATAGACCTGTAAGTATAGCATAGGAAGCCGCGATCCGTACTGGATTCGCGGCTTTTTTGTGTCATAGGAAATTCCTTGGAATTCCTTATGACACAAAAAGGCACTAACTGCTTCCTGTGACAGAAAACAGTAGTGGCATCTTTTATGCGACAGGGTATCAATGCTGTATATTCGGAAAAAGAGAGGGGAAAAGACCATGGAGCAGAGAAAGGAAACGATCATCTGCCTGGAAGGACTGGGAAAGCAATTCCAGACAACGAACGGAACGGTGACCGCGTTAGATGATATTAACCTGGAAATCCTGAAGGGCGAGATTTTTGGAATTATCGGTCTGTCAGGTGCAGGAAAGAGTACGTTGGTCCGGTGTATCAATTATCTGGAGACACCGACGGCGGGACGGGTTATTTTTGAGGGACAGAACCTGTCGATGATGAAGGAGGCGGAGATTCGGAAAGCCAGACAGTCGATGGGGATGATTTTCCAGCAGTTCAATCTTCTGGCACAGAGAAATGTACTCCAGAATGTGTGCTTTCCGATGGAGATTGCCGGTGTCCCGAAAGCAGAGGCGAAGAAACGGGCGGCTGAGCTTTTAAAATTAGTCGGTCTGGAAGAACGGATGAAGGCATATCCGGCACAGCTCTCCGGCGGACAGAAACAGCGAGTGGCGATTGCACGCGCGATGTCCACGAACCCGAAGGTGTTGCTTTGCGATGAGGCGACGAGTGCGCTCGACCCGAATACGACAAAATCGATTTTGGAGCTTCTCAAGAAGATTAACCGCGAACTCGGTATTACGGTGATCGTGATTACCCATGAGATGGCAGTTATTGAGTCTATCTGTGATCGTGTGGCGATCATCGACCACAGCCACATTGCAGAGTCTGGCAAGGTATCAGAGATTTTCTCTGGTCCGAAGTCGGAGATTGGGCGGCAGCTGATTCTAGGAGAGACGGCAGGGCAGAAGACAAGCTTTGCCAGAGCGCGCCAGATCCGCGTTATTTTCAATGGACGGGAATCTTCGGAGCCAATTATTTCTAATATGGTATTAGCCTGCAAGGTTCCGGTCAATATCCTTCTCGCGGATACCCACGATATTGGGGGCAAGGCGATGGGACAGATGCTTCTGCAGCTCCCGGAGGACGAGGTAGATGCAGGGCGTATCTGCAATTATTTAAAAACGGTCGGTGTGACCTATGAGGAGGTGCGCTAAGATGGTATTTGATGCGAAGACAGTCAGTATGCTGGTAAAAGAGACCTGGAGAACCTTATATATGGTAGGTCTTTCTTCCCTGATTTCTTATTTGATCGGCATCCCGCTCGGCGTGGCGCTGGTTGTAACCGATAAAGACGGCATCCGTCCGGTGCCGCTGTTCAACAAAGTGGCGGGCGTGATTGTCAACCTGCTCCGTTCGGTGCCGTTTATCATCCTGTTAGCGATGGTAATGCCGCTGACCCGCGCGATCGTGGGAAAGACGATCGGAGCAAATGCGGCAGTTGTACCGCTGGTAATCGCGGCGTTCCCGTACATCAGCCGTATGGTAGAGGCATCATTAAAGGAAATTGATGCCGGCGTGATTGAAGCAGCAAAATCAATGGGCGCTTCAACCTGGCAGATTATTTTCAAGGTGCTGCTTCCGGAGTCCAAGCCGTCCCTGTTAGTCGGCGCGGCGATTTCGATCACGACAATCCTCGGATATTCCGCGATGGCAGGCTGTGTCGGCGCCGGCGGTCTGGGCGATGTGGCGATCCGATATGGATACCACCGTTATCAGGCAGATATGATGCTGGTTACCGTTGTGATTCTGGTTATTATCGCACAGCTGATTCAGGAGATCTTTACGCGGAGTTCGAGAAGAAGTGATAAGAGAATCCGTTAATAAGATATTTACAGAAATGAAATGCAGCCTATCGTCTGTGGCAGATGCAGGACATTTCTGAAATATAAATTTAAACACACAAAGAGGAGGAAATCACTATGAAAAAATCATTCTTAGGAACCACATTCCTGGCACTGCTGGCAGCTGCATCCTTAGCAGGCTGCTCTTCCAGCTCGAATGAGACAACTGCTGAGACCGCTGCAGAGACATCAGAGGAGAGCACCGCAGAGGCTAAAGAGGCAGACGGCGATCTGGAGAAGCTGGTAGTAGGCGCAAGCCCGGCACCGCACGCTGAGATCCTGGAAGCTGCAAGAGACCTTCTGGCAGACAAGGGCTACGATCTGGAGATCGTAGAGTATACTGATTATGTACAGCCGAACAACGCACTGGAGTCCGGCGATCTGGATGCAAACTACTTCCAGCACAAACCATATCTCGATACCTTTAATGAGGAGAATGGCACTCATCTGGTAAGTGCAGGCGCAATCCATTATGAGCCATTCGGCATCTACGCAGGCAAGAGCGATTCTTTAGATGAGCTGGCTGACGGCGCAGAGGTTCTTGTGCCGAACGATGTAACCAATGAGGCAAGAGCACTTCTGCTTCTTCAGGATCAGGGTCTTCTGACACTGAAAGAGGATGCAGGTCTGACCGCAACTATCAATGATATTACAGAGAACCCGAAGAACCTGGATATCGTAGAGCTTGAGGCAGCACAGCTTCCGCGTTCCTTACAGGATGCGGATATCGCAGTTATCAACGGCAACTACGCAATCGAGGCTGGTTTAAAGGTAACCGATGCTCTGGCAGTAGAGTCTTCTGACTCTCTGGCAGCCCAGACATACGGAAATGTCGTAGCGGTTCGTGAAGGTGACGAGGAGAGCGACAAGACAAAAGCTCTGATGGAAGTCCTGACAAGCGATGATATCAAAGAGTTCATCGAGACGAAGTATGATGGAGCGGTTGTTCCGCTGTTTTAATTGACGGCAGGAATTTGATTACAGCAGCGAAATGGGGAAGAGGCGGATGCTTTGCGGTGAAAACCGCAGGCGGAGGCCTCTTCTTTCTATTTATGGGAATGTGCGTCAGATGAAAAACGTTTTGCGTGAATTTTTTAGAATCATGTGATAGAATAAAACAAAAAAAGGGATAAAGGTGACAGGTGGGTGATAAGAATGGAAATTCATATACAGAATAGGAAAAAGGGCTTTACGCTGGCGGAGCTTTTGGTAGTCGTTGCAATTGTTGCCATTTTAGCTGTAATTTCTATTCCTATTTTCACCAGGCAGCTGGAGGCCAGCCGGGAGGCCACGGATCTTGCCAATGTCCGTTCTGCCTATGCAGAGGTGATGGCAGCGGTCATGATTGAGGATACAGAGAATGAAGTGAAGGTTGTAAAGCTGAAGCAGAAAAAAGCAAAATGGCAGTCGCATGACCCGGTGACGATAGGTGGAGTGATGCATTATAATGATCAGGGTGATACGGCCAACTGGATTGGTTATCCGGTTCCGGGTGGGAAATGTGAAGTTTCCTATCAGCCAAATTCGGGAGTGCTTTTTAACTGGAAAGGTAAAAATGGTACAGGCGGTTCGGAACAGAAATATACGTTTAATATCAATTGTGATATGCATGCGCCCTTGAATAACAGCGGCGTATTGGAAATGCTGGGTAATAACAGCAATTTTGAAATTGATTCCAACTGTACAAAATCCAATATGCTTCCAAAGATACAGGCAAAGATTGAGGAGGACAGCCTGTTAAAAAAGGGAACCTGGGCCTATCTGGGAGATGCGAAGGATAAGTCGAAGCGATATTTATTCTGGACATCTGTAGATATATCGTCAGATTCGGTTGGTGCAGGAAAGAAGATACCGGTTATTATCAGTACAGCAGATGGAAGGTTTTATATTTCAGAAACAACTACCGCTATTCGAAAGAATACAGCTGGTAACTATGTAGCAATCGCCGATCATCTAACTCCAAAACAGTATACGGAATATCTTTCGAATGATAAAAAGTATGAGAATCTGCAGGAGGCATATGATGCATACGCAAAGATGGTGACGGATGGGACGTATCAACAATATAAGGATACGCTGCCGAAGTAGGGGCTGTGCAGCTGTTACAGCTGGGCGTCTTTAAAGTGGGAAGAGCCAGGGCATATATCAGAATTTACCAACCTGTGCCGAAAACCTTGACATTTTCCTGAAAAACCTCTATGATAACAAGGAACTGAAAAATGAAAGGCAGTGAAGAAGAGGAGTACACATAGAAGCCCTGACAGAGAGAACCGCGCAGGTTGAGAGACGGTTCCGGGAAACGGATGTGGAAGGTAGCTTCGGAGCCGGATTTCTGAAAAACCGCGTTCTGCTATGGCTTAGGAATGCTGTGAAAGAGAGTGGTGGATAAGAGATCCCGGGAGTTCCCGTTATAGAATCAAGAGGATTGGGGTAAAGTCTGGATGTGTGCAAAGAAAACACCGGCAGACGGAAATCCTGATTGAATTAAGGTGGTACCGCGTATATGACGCCCTTTGCAGATGATATGTCTGCAAGGGGCTTTTTTCATGTAATGGGAAATACCTTGGAATTCCCTATTACACAAAAGGCACATTCTTTTTCATAGGAAACGCGCTTCGGAAAGGACAAAACAGATGAAAAAACAGGGTCCGCTGACAAGCTGTGATACGTGCGGCAATTATGTCTATGACGATGATTATGGGTATTATCTGTGCGAGGCAGATCTGGATGAGGACGAGATGGCGGCATTTTTAAGCAACCAGCGTTTTGTCTGCCCGTACTACCAGACGGATGATGAGTACGAGATTGTCCGGAAACAGATGTAAGAAACTGCATCGGAAATTACACAAAATGAAGGTAAACAAGATGTGGTTCATGATAGAATGCGAGGATAAACAGCATTTGATGAGTTAAAACACAAAAGGAGAATCGATCAATGAAAGAACTGGAAAAGACATATAATCCGGCGGATATTGAAGATCGCCTGTATCAGAAATGGCTGGACAGCAAATATTTCCACGCCGATGCAGAGCGCGGACGCAGAAACGGCAAGAAGCCGTTCACGATTGTGATGCCGCCGCCAAATATTACCGGACAGCTTCATATGGGACATGCGCTGGATAACACTATGCAGGATATCCTGATCCGTTACAAGAGAATGCAGGGCTATGAGGCACTGTGGCAGCCGGGTACCGACCATGCGGCGATCGCAACGGAGGTTAAGGTTATCAATAAGCTGAAAGAGCAGGGCATTGACAAGCATGATCTGGGTCGTGAGGGCTTCCTGGAGAAAGCATGGGAGTGGAAAGAAGAGTACGGCAGCCGTATCGTAAAACAGCTTCACAAGCTGGGTTCCTCCGCTGACTGGGACCGCGAGCGTTTCACGATGGACGAGGGCTGTTCCGAGGCGGTTCTGGAAGTATTTACCAGACTGTATGAAAAAGGTTATATTTACAAGGGATCCCGTATCATCAACTGGTGCCCGGTCTGCCAGACTTCCATTTCGGATGCCGAGGTAGAGCATGAGGAGCAGGACGGCTTTTTCTGGCACATCAATTACCCGATCGTCGGCGAAGAGGGACGTTTCGTCGAGATCGCAACCACCCGTCCGGAGACGCTGTTAGGCGATACTGCGGTAGCTGTCAACCCGGAGGATGAGCGCTACAAGGATATCGTAGGCAAGATGTTAAAACTGCCGCTGACCGACCGAGAGATTCCGGTCATCGCGGATGAGTATGTAGATAAAGAGTTCGGTACCGGCTGCGTAAAGATCACACCGGCACATGACCCGAACGACTTTGAAGTAGGAAAACGCCACAACCTGGAAGAGATCTGCATCATGAATGACGATGCAACCATCAGCGTACCGGGCAAATATCAGGGCATGGACCGCTACGAGGCGAGAAAAGCCATGGTAGAGGATCTGAAGGAAATGGGACTTTTAGTCAAAGTCGTTCCGCATTCCCACAACGTAGGTACCCACGACCGCTGCGGCACAACCGTAGAGCCGATGGTAAAACCGCAGTGGTTTGTCAAGATGGAAGAGATGGCGAAACCGGCGGTAGAGGCACTTAAATCCGGCAGACTTAAATTCGTTCCGGAGAGCTTCGGAAAGACCTATCTGCACTGGCTTGAGGGCATCCGTGACTGGTGCATTTCCCGTCAGCTCTGGTGGGGACACCGGATTCCGGCTTATTATTGTGATGACTGCGGCGAGATGACCGTTGCCAAGTGTGCACCGGCGGTATGCCCGAAATGCGGCGGCACCCACCTGCATCAGGATGAGGACACGCTGGATACCTGGTTCTCCTCCGCCCTGTGGCCGTTCTCCACGCTCGGCTGGCCGAAGGATACACCGGAATATGAATATTTCTATCCGACCGACGTGCTGGTAACCGGATACGATATCATTTTCTTCTGGGTTATCCGTATGGTATTCTCTGGTCTGGAGCAGACGGGCAAAGAGCCGTTCCACACCGTCCTGATTCACGGTCTGGTACGCGACTCCCAGGGACGCAAGATGAGTAAATCCCTTGGAAATGGTATCGATCCGCTCGAGGTTATCGACAAGTACGGCGCCGATGCACTTCGTATGACCCTGATGACCGGTAACGCACCGGGCAACGATATGCGCTTCTATTGGGAACGTGTGGAAGCAAGCCGTAACTTTGCAAACAAGGTATGGAATGCATCCCGTTTCATCATGATGAACATTGAGAAAGCGCCGGTAACGGATGTGAAGCTTTCTGACCTGCAGATGGCTGACCGCTGGATCCTCTCCAAGGTCAACACGCTGGCAAAAGATGTTACCGAGAACATGGATAAGTACGAGCTGGGAATCGCCCTCCAGAAGGTTTACGATTTCATCTGGGAGGAGTTCTGCGACTGGTACATCGAGATGGTAAAACCGAGACTCTGGTCCGAGGAAGACACCACCAAGGCAGCTGCACTCTGGACCCTGAAAACGGTTCTGATCCAGTCCTTGAAACTGCTGCATCCATATATGCCGTTCATCACCGAGGAAATCTTCTGCAACCTGCAGGATGAGGAACCGTCCATCATGATTTCTTCCTGGCCGGAGTACAAGGATGAGTGGAATTTCGCAGACGAGGAGAAAGCTGTAGAGACGATCAAGGATGCAGTCCGCGCGATCCGCGGCGTCCGCACATCCATGAACGTACCGCCGAGCAAGAAGGCAAAAGTATACGTTGTATCCGAGGATCCGGAAGTTCTGGCCATCTTCGAGCACAGCCGTGTCTTCTTCGCAACTCTTGGCTATGCGAGCGAGGTTGTCCTTCAGAAGGACAAGAGCGGAATCGCAGACGATGCCGTATCGGCTGTGACTGCAAAGGCAACCATCTATATGCCGTTTGCAGAACTGGTGGATCTGGACAAGGAGATCGAGCGTCTGACCAAGGAAGAGGAGAAGCTGAAAAAAGAGCTTGCCCGTTCCGAGGGCATGTTAAGTAATGAAAAATTCGTCAGCCGCGCACCGGAGGCAAAGATTGCCGAAGAGCGTGAGAAGCTGGAGAAATACCGCCAGATGATGGCACAGGTACAGGAGCGCCTGGCACAGCTGCGGAAATAGTTGAATATGAAGTAAAAGGCAGGATCGAGAAATCCGCCTGATGCGTGAAATAAGCCGATGTGTATGGGAAAACTATATGCATTGGCTTATTTGCAAAGAAAGAACCGAAATTATTCTGTTTTTTATCTCAGTCGAGAAGACTCCCACCTCTTCAGGTGGTGAGTAATAGCAAATTTGTCTCAGTGGGAGTCCATTCTCCGACTGAGATAAACGCTCCGCGAGGATGCGCAGTGATTCTGTAAAGAATATGTCAGCTTCGCTGACCAGAATCACGCGCCAAGTCTCACGGACGTTCGACTTGAATTATATGGGCGAATGCTTTTGAAGAGAGAAAGGAGATTATTTTTTTATCCTCGAACGAGGATAATTGGATGATACGAGATATTATGGAGATAAGAACAGCGACAATAGCAGATCTGACTCAGATTGCAGCCGTGGAAGCAGAATGCTTTCCGGCAGCGGAAGCCGCAACGAAAGAGGAGTTTGCGGAGAGAATTAAGTATTATGGAAATCATTTCTGGCTCATGTTTGAAGGCGAAAAGCTGATTGCGTTTGTGGACGGCTTCGTCACAGACAAGCCGGATCTGACGGATGAGATGTACGAACAGGCAGAAATGCACGATGAAAACGGCGCATGGCAGATGATTTTTGGTGTCAATACGATCCCGGCATACCGGAAACATGGCTATGCGGGACAGTTGCTCCAGTGCGCCATCGAGGATGCCAGAAAACGGGGGAGGAAGGGACTTGTGTTGACGTGCAAGGAAAAATTGATAGCCTATTATGCCAAGTTTGGATTTGAGAATGAAGGGATCTCGGAATCGGTGCATGGGAATGTGACTTGGTATCAGATGCGGTATAAATTTTAAATAAGAAAGTGACCAGACATTCACAATCCACATAAAAACCACACATTTTTCTGCTAGTATCTCTGTCAGGAGGTGCGAAAGAATGAATCGTAGTAAAACAAGGATTTTTATCGGTGGCATGACCTGTGTGAACTGCCAGAATAAAATAGAAACAGCTCTGCTCCATACGGCAGGAATCGAGATAGCCAGAGTCAGTTATCAGAATGGTACTGCCGATCTGGTTTACGATCCAGACTGGATTACATTGGAGGAGATCCAGCAGGTGATCCGAGACGCGGGATATGAGGTTTTATCAGAAAAAGCCAGAAACAAACAGAAGCCGGGCAGAGCCGCTCATATTTTGATTGTAATTGCGGTACTCTATGTGCTTCTCGAAAATTCGGGCATTCTGAACCGGCTGGTGCCAAGCCAGCTGGCGGACACCCGAATGGGATATGGGATGCTGTTTGTGATCGGTCTTTTAACTTCGGTACACTGTATTGCCATGTGCGGCGGAATCAACCTGTCACAGTGTATCCAGCAGAAACGGACGGAGACAGGAAACGGAACATCGGTTTTGGGGTCGGCGCTTCTCTATAACCTGGGACGTGTGATCTCCTACACGGTGATCGGTGCAATTTTAGGATTTGCAGGAATGCTGATCGGCGGAGGCTCCGGTGTGGGAATCTCGCTTTTTCTTCAGGGTATTTTGAAAATCATTGCCGGTATTTTCATGGTTCTTATGGGAATCAATATGCTGGGTATTTTTCCGGGACTGCGGCGTTTTACCCCACAGATCCCACGGTTTCTGGCTGGCAGGGTAAACCAGAAAAAGGCTGGCAACCGACAGCCTTTTATAGTCGGGATGTTGAACGGGCTTATGCCGTGCGGACCGCTGCAGTCGATGCAGATTGTAGCGCTGGCTTCGGGAAATCCGCTGGCGGGTGCTTTTTCTATGTTTATGTTCAGTCTTGGAACGGTACCACTGATGCTGGGACTGGGCTCGTTCGTATCGCTGCTTGGAAAACGGTTTACGAAACGGGTCATGGAAATCGGGGCGGTTCTGGTAGTGGTTCTGGGGCTTGCAATGCTGTCCCAGGGATTCAGTTTGTCGGGCCTTCTGGATGGGACGGCAGGAAGCCAGGTCGAAGAAACCCTGCGTTCGGCTGGACCGAATATGGGAGCTGAACCGCTGCCTGAATCGATTGCCTCATCCGAATCGGAGGCGGTCTCGGAGGAGAAAACGGATGTTCAGATTGTGCAGAGTACCTTGAGCGGCGGTCGATACCCTAATATCACGGTAAAGGCAGGAACTCCGGTCCGCTGGATCATTGATGTGCCGAAGGGAGCACTGAATGGTTGCAATTACCGGATGGTGCTGCGGGCGTACGGAATTTCGCACACGTTTTCAGAGGGGGAAAATGTAATTGAATTTACGCCGGAAGAAACAGGAACCGTTAATTATACCTGCTGGATGGGAATGATCCGTGGAAAGATTTTTGTGACGGATGAGGAAGAAAATGAATCGCTGGCAGAGGAACCGGCGAAAAATGCTGAAATCAGTGAAGATGAGTTCGAAGATTCGGAAGCAGGTGATTTTGGAATGGGCTGCTGTGGCGGTTATTAAGTTATAAACAATAACAAAAAGCGACTGAATTCAGGATAATTGGCAGAATGGGAAAATGAATATGGCATGACAGGAGGAGGTCAGAATGGCAGAGAAAAGGAAGCTGCTTGTGGCAGATGATGAGGAGATGATTCGGGAGGCAGTTGCTTCCTATCTGGAAAGTCAGGGCTACCAGGTTTTTCGGGCGGAAAATGGCGAGGAGGCACTGAACATTTTGAAGAGAGAACCGATTTCTCTGGTGATTTTAGACCTGATGCTTCCGGATCTGCCGGGAGAAGAAGTCTGTGTCCGGATTCGGAAACAGTCGCGCGTGCCGATCATCATGCTGACTGCCAAAAATGTGGAATATGATATGATTCATGGTCTGGATCTGGGTGCGGATGATTATATCACGAAGCCGTTTAGTCTGAAAAATTTATCTGCCCGCGTGCAGGCGGTTTTGCGGCGCTCGACCGAGGATCTGGTTCCGCTTGCCAGACAGTTTTCCTGGAATCAGGGAGATCTGGTGATTGATTATGACCGAAAAGAAGTGAGGAAAAAAGGAGAACCGGTGGCGCTTACAGCGATCGAGTGGAAATTGCTGGCTGCCTTTACGAAATATCCGCAAAAAATATTTACCAGAGAAAATTTAATTGAGCTGGTCTTTGGACTGGATTTTTCTGGATATGACCGGGTAATCGATACCCATATTAAAAATCTTCGGAAGAAGATAGAGGATGATTCCAAGCAGCCGGTTTATCTCTGTACGGTTCATGGAATGGGCTATAAATTTGGAGGGACGGCAGAATGAAGCAAAAAATCAGCACGCAGCTGGCGACCGGTTTTGCACTGATTGTCCTGATCACGGTTCTTCTGATTGGAGCGGTGGCGAATGGTCTGATTAACCGTCAGTTTGAGCGATACGTAGCGTTGCAGAGGAAAAATTTTTCGGAACAGCTGGCAGAATCACTGCCATCCCAGTATGATGAGAGGAATGGTGAGTGGAATGTAGATTACATCCATGGGATTGGAATGTATGCATTGAAAGATGGATATCTGATCCGGCTGTTGGATCGGGAAAACCATGTCGTATGGGATGCTGAAAATCATGATATGACGTTATGCCATCAGGTAATGCAGGAGATCCGCACGGAAATGGAGGAGAAACGCCCCCAGTTAAAGGGTGAATTTTCAACGTACCGCTATGATATACGGAAAAGGGATGCCATTGTGGGGTATCTGGATGTGAGCTATTACAGTCCTTATTATTTTAATGAGAGTGATTTTCGGTTTCTGGATTCTTTGAACCGGATTTTGATCGGGATTGGATTGGTGGTGTTGACGGCTGCGGTGGCAATGGGAACCATGCTGGCAAAACGGTTGTCAGTTCCGTTGTTGAATGTGGCAGAAGTGACAAGGAAAATCGCAAAGGGAGATTATAAGGCGAGATTGCAGACGGAACGGGCGCAGACTCAGGAAGTGGAAAATCTGAGCCGATCGGTCAATGAGATGGCAGAGAGCCTGGAACGCCAAGAAAAGCTCCGCCGCCGTCTTACCTCAGATGTAGCTCATGAACTCCGCACACCGGTGACGAATGTGTCGCTAAATCTGGAAATGATGCTGGACGGTGTCTGGGATCCGACGAAAGAACGGCTGCAGAACTGTTATGGGGAGTTGGAGCGGCTGTCAGGGATCATTGCTGATTTGGAGAAGCTGCGTCAGGTTGAAGATAAGAAGCTGGAGCTTGTGCTGGAATCGGTCGATCTGCTGGAATTATCCAGGCTGGTGGAGAAGACCTTTGAGCCGGATTTAAAGAAGAAAGAGCTTGTATGTACGGTTCAGGGAGAATCTGCAGTCGTGCAGGGAGATGCGGGACGTCTGTATCAGGTGATCTATAACCTACTTTCCAATGCAGTCAAGTATTCAAACGAGGACGGGCAAATACAGATACGGGTAAATTGCGGTGAAACGGTCGCAGAACTGAGTGTGGAGGATCAAGGAATTGGAATTTCAAAAGAAGATCTTCCACTGGTGTTTGAGCGTTTTTACCGGACCGATCTGTCCAGAAACCGCAAAACTGGAGGCGCCGGAATCGGCCTTGCCATCGTCAAAGCGATTGTTGAGGCACATCATGGGACTGTGACGGCTGAAAGCAGGGAAGGGCGCGGAAGTAAATTTATAGTTATATTACCGGTAGGGCAGCCAAATTGAGTAGGGGCGACATCGATAATGACGATCGGGAAACCACGGCAGTAGAGGCTACCAAAGGTATTCTGCCAAAGTGGAGACCGGATATTTATAAATAGGCACTTTTGGAACCGAAAGCGCCGTAAGATAACGTGGTGGCAGCGCAAATACTAATAATACTTATTATAGGAATCGAAATGGCGTTTTTAATAGAAGTGTGATAAGATACAAGTATCAGAATTAAAAATGAGACGCCATTTCGATTTTTTGTAATTGTTTGCAACAAGCATTACAAATTCTTTTCCATCTTTCTGCGTGTATCTTTTGCATGTGTTTTATATGCATAACGGGCATCGGAAGCAGGATGCACGGGATTGGGTGAAAAAGGGTCAAAAGGGGCGTCCGCAAACAGGAGGGGTTAGAGAAAACATGAAATCATTGCAGGCGCGTTATCTGGATCGACTGGCAGAGCTTTACCCGACGATTGCAGCGGCATCGACGGAGATCATCAATCTGGAATCGATCTTAAATCTGCCGAAAGGAACGGAACATTTCCTGACCGATATCCATGGAGAATACGAGGCATTTTCCCATGTATTGAAAAATGGTTCCGGTTCCGTCAAGCGAAAGATTGACGATGTATTTGGAAATACCCTGAGCCGTCAGGACAAGCAGTCGCTGGCAACCCTTATTTACTATCCGGCGGAGAAGATGAGCCGGATTCTGCAGACGGAGAAGAATCCGGATGACTGGTACAAGATCACACTCTATCGCCTGATTGCGGTCTGCCGCCGGGCAGCGAGCAAGTACACGCGTTCGAAGATCCGCAAGGCGCTTCCGAAGGAATTTGCTTATGTGCTGGAAGAGCTTCTGACTGAGCGCGGCGATCTGCAGGACAAGGAATCCTACTACGATGCGATCGTCCAGACGATTGTCCGTGTGGGACGGGCGAAAGCCTTTATCATAGCGCTAAGCGAGCTGATTCAGCGCCTGACGGTCGATCATCTTCATATCGTGGGTGATATCTATGACCGAGGTCCGGGGCCGCATATCATCATGGACAAGATGATGACCTATCATTCGATTGATGTCCAGTGGGGCAATCACGATGTGCTCTGGATGGGCGCGGCAGCGGGACAGATGGGTTGTATTGCAAACGCAATCCGTATCTGTGCGCGATATGGAAACCTGGATATTTTGGAGGATGGTTACGGCATCAACCTTCTTCCATTGGCAACCTTTGCGATCAATACATATGGGGATGACCCGTGCACCTGCTTCCAGTTAAAGGGCAGTGACTCTTACAGTGCGTCTGAGCGCGAGATGAACCAGAAGATGCACAAGGCGATCTCGATCATCCAGTTCAAGGCGGAAGGGCAGATCATCAAGCGTCATCCGGAATTTGGCCTGGAGAAACGAAATCTTCTGCATCATATTGATTTTGAACGCGGTGTTCTGGAGCTGGGCGGCAAAGAGTACAAGATGCTCGATATGAATTTCCCGACCGTAGATCCGAAAGATCCATATGCATTTACACCGGAAGAAGCAGATATTATGGAACGTCTGGAACGTGCATTCATGAACTGCGAGAAGCTGCAGCAGCATATGAAATTCCTGCTGGCGAAGGGAAGTCTCTATAAAGTATACAACAATAACCTTCTCTACCATGGCTGCGTTCCGTTAAATAAGGACGGTACCTTCAAGGAGGTAGAGATCTACGGCAAGCAATATAAGGGAAAGGCGCTGTACGATATTTTGGACAATTATGTCCGCAAGGGGTTTGTCGCGGTCGATAAGGCAGAGCGGGAAAAAGGCAGGGATATGATGTGGTATATCTGGCTGAATGAAAATTCCCCGCTGTTCGGCAAGGACAAGATGGCGACGTTTGAACGCTATTTTCTGGCAGAAAAAGAGACACATAAAGAAGTAAAAAATCCGTATTACGATATGCTGGAAAATGAGGAAGTGCTTGACCGCATTCTCCGTGAGTTCGGTCTGGAACCGGAGGGCGCGCACATCATCAACGGTCACGTCCCGGTCAAATCCAAAGACGGCGAGAGTCCGCTCAAATGCGGCGGTAAGCTTCTCGTCATCGACGGTGGTTTCTCAAGAGCATATCAGAAAGAAACCGGCATCGCGGGGTATACGCTGATATACAACTCCTACGGTCTGATTCTGGCCGCGCACGATCCGTTTGAGTCCACCGAGGCGGCGATCGAAAAGGAGAGTGACATCCACTCCGAGAGCCGTATGGTCAAATGGGTGCCGGAGCGCAAGTGTGTCGGAGATACGGATATCGGACGGGAACTGAAAGAGAAGATCAAGGATCTGGAAAAATTGCTGAATGCGTACTATAGCGGTGCTATAGCAGAAAAATTTACGCGATAGCGATTTGAGAACGAAATTTTAAATAAAGATAAAATGGAAAATCGCTCAACCCGGAAGAGGGAAGAGCGATTTTTTGTGAATGCTATAGTATTTATTTCGTACCAAAAATCCGATCTCCTGCATCTCCCAGACCTGGGCAGATGTAAGCGTTTTCATTCAGGCAGCGATCGACATGACCGACATAGATCTGGACATCCGGATGTGCCTCATGCAGTCTCTTTAATCCTTCCGGAGCAGCGATGATTGCCATGAATTTGATGTTCTTTCCGCCGCGTGCTTTGATAAAGTCGATTGCCTCCACTGCGGAACCGCCGGTTGCCAGCATCGGGTCGGTGACAACGATGGTACGCAGTTCGATCGGGGTTGGCAGCTTGCAGTAGTATTCGTGCGGCTCATGGGTTGTCTCGTCGCGGTAGAGTCCGATGTGACCAACCTTTGCGGACGGAACGAGTGCCAGAATACCATTTACCATACCGAGACCGGCACGTAAGATCGGGACAACGGCAAGTTTTTTACCAGCCAGCATCGGAGTGCTGCAGGTTTCGATCGGAGTTTCTACTTCCTGATCTTCCAGCGGAAGATCGCGAAGCGCTTCATAGCCCATCAGCATCGCAATCTCATCGGTCAGGGAACGGAATTCGTTGGTTCCGGTGTTCTTGTTGCGGAGGAGCGAGATCTTGTGCTGAATCAACGGGTGATCGAGAATTGTTACATTTTTCATATTCATAACCTGCCTTTTCTTGAATTTTGATGATGAACGTTTTTTCGTAACGGTGCATAGCGCAGACCGCTTGCGAATTTTGTGCTATCTTCATGCCGTCATTTCCCAAAATCTGTATACATATGTGAAATGTATCGCCCTGATGGCATATTTTCTTTAATTATACACCGAATTGTACAGATTGAACAGTCTGTTTTATGATGTATTTTGTTGAAAAGCATCGGTAAAGTTACTGTTCCCGGGTAGGCACTTTTGGAACCGAAAGTGCCGTAAGAAAACGTGGTGGCAGCAGGAATTTGCCGTATTTAAATGCGAAGCCACGGCAAATTCCGTTACTGGGCACGTATGCGTGAACAGTAACTCGGTAAAAGAGCGGTTTGTCATGAAGTAGTGCAGGGCATTTGTAAAAGAATGCAGGTGCTTTTATATGTTTATTAGAATAAAAAATAATACCAGTACTATATATAAGCAATACTTCTGAAAACAAATCAATAAATCTAACTGGAAATGAGAATAGAATGTGGTAAAATATAAAGTAGTGAATTATTGCACAACAATGAAGGAGGAAGCTTTGCCATTATGAAGACTGTATCGATAGCAGAGGAACTGAAAAACAATTCTTATCCGGGACGCGGAATTATCATTGGACGGACGCCGGACGGAAAGAAGGCGGTTACGGCATACTTTATCATGGGAAGAAGCGAGAACAGCCGCAACCGTGTGTTTGTAGAAGAAGGTGAGGGCATCCGCACACAGGCATTTGATCCGGCGAAGCTGGAAGATCCGAGTCTGATTATCTATGCACCGGTCCGTGTGCTGGGAAATAAAACGATCGTGACCAACGGCGATCAGACTGATACGATTTATGAGGGAATGGATCGCCAGATGACCTTTGAGCAGTCCCTCAGAAGCCGCGAGTTTGAGCCGGATGCGCCGAACTACACACCTCGTATTTCCGGTATCCTGCATATCGAGGATGGCGGTTACAACTATGCGCTGTCGATTCTGAAATCCAACGACGGCAATCCGGATTCCTGCCATCGTTATACATATGCGTATGAGAAGCCGGTTGCAGGCGAGGGACATTTCATCCACACCTATATGCACGACGGCAATCCGCTTCCGAGCTTCGAGGGTGAGCCGAAAAAGATCGAGATTCCGGACAGCCTGGATGAGTTTGCAGCGACACTCTGGGAGAATCTGAACCCGGATAATAAGGTATCTCTGTTTGTGCGCTATATTGATATTGCGACCAGAGAGACACAGACGAAGATCATTAATAAAAATAAGTAGGAACAGACTGGAAAATAGTTAAAAAAAGTCAAAAACCGTCTGAAAATGAAAACAGGTCAGAAACAAAATTGTTTATTCATGCGTTTAAATGGGTATACAGGAGGAATGAAGATGAACGAACTTGAGTTAAAATATGGATGCAACCCGAACCAGAAACCGTCCCGCATTTTTATGGCGGACGGCAGTGAGCTTCCGATTAAGGTACTTTGCGGCAAACCGGGATATATCAATTTCCTGGATGCGTTCAATGGCTGGCAGCTGGTAAGAGAACTGAAAGAGGCAACCGGGCTTCCGGCGGCAACTTCTTTTAAGCACGTTTCTCCGGCAGGTGCAGCGGTAGGACTTCCGTTAGACGAGACGATGCGTAAGATTTACTGGGTCGATGATATGGGAGACTTATCTCCGCTTGCGTGTGCATATGCCAGAGCACGAGGTGCAGACCGCATGTCTTCCTTCGGCGATTTTATTTCTCTGTCGGATGTCTGCGATGCAGATACGGCGCGCATCATCAAGAGAGAAGTATCGGATGGCGTGATTGCTCCGGGATATACCAAGGAGGCGCTGGAGATTCTGGAATCAAAGAAAAATGGCAAGTACAATGTCATTGAAATCGATCCGGATTATGTACCGGCTCCGGTGGAGCGCAAACAGGTATTTGGCGTGACCTTTGAGCAGGGTAGAAATAATCTGACAATCAACCGTGAGTTGCTGGAGAATATCGTGACTGAGAATAAAGAGCTGCCGGATAACGCGAAGATCGACATGATCGTATCTTTGATTACCCTGAAATATACACAGTCCAACTCTGTATGCTACGTGAAGGATGGACAGGCGATCGGTATCGGCGCAGGTCAGCAGTCCCGTGTACATTGTACCCGTCTGGCAGGTCAGAAAGCCGACAACTGGTATCTGCGCCAATCTCCGCAGGTGTTAAATCTTCAGTTTGTGGATGGAATCAAGCGTGCAGACCGCGACAATGCGATCGATGTTTATATCGGAGAAGAATATATGGATGTGCTGGAAGAGGGCGCATGGCAGAAAACTTTCAAGGTAAAACCGCCGGTATTTACCCGTGAGGAAAAACGCGCATGGCTGGACGGCATGAAGGGTGTAACCATTGGTTCTGATGCATTCTTCCCATTTGGCGACAACATTGAGCGTGCGCACAAGAGCGGTGTTCAGTACATCGCACAGCCGGGCGGATCGGTTCGTGATGACAATGTAATCGAGGTTTGCAATAAATATGGCATTGTAATGGCATTTACGGGAATCCGTCTGTTCCATCATTAAATAAAAAACATCCTCTGCTATCATTCATTTTGGCAGAGGATGTTTTTTTATTTCTTATATTTTGCCTCATAATCCCGCAGGCTTACAAGCGCTTCTTTCGACATCGGAATCAGCGCGATCAGGTTGAAGACGGTCATCAGACCGACACCGACATCACCGAGATCCCAGACAAAGGTGTAGGCGGTCAGTCCGCCGACAAACATCATGATCAGGGCGAGAATTTTGTACGCCGTCTGGGCGGCCCAGGTGTCTCCGAAGAGGTAGCTCACATTGGAGCGGGCGTAGAAGAGGATGCCGATGAAGGTAGTGAAACTGAACAGCCACAGGATCACGGCTATGAAAATGACGCCTAATTCCCCGAAATGCCAGCTCATCGCCGCCTGCAGCAGATCCATGCCCTCCAGACCGGAGATTTTATCAGCCGGGACCAGCAGCATGATCATGGCTGTACAGGTGCAGAGAAGCGTGTCGATGAAAACGCCCATCGCTTGCATCAGTCCGACTTTGGCAGGATGGGAGGTTTCTGCCGTCGCTGCCGCACACGGGGCGGAACCGCTTCCTGCTTCATTGGAGAAAAGTCCCCGTTTGACACCGTTCATCAATACGGCGCCGAAGCCGCCTGCGATTGCCTGGCGCAGACCGAGTGCTTCCTCAAAAACGCGGGCAAAAACGCCTGGAAGCTGGCGGAAGTTCACGATAATTAAAAACAGGGTCAGGATAATGTAAATGCCTGCCATGATCGGAACCAGCAGATCCAGAACCCTGACGGAGGCATTTTTCCGAAGAACGATGACTGCCGCAAGGAGAACTAAAAACAGGCATGAGTAGATCGGCGGGATGCCGAAAGCATTCTTAAAAGAAGAGGTCACGGAATTACTGATGACCTGGCTGATACCGCACCAGCAGATCAGACCGGAGAGCGCAAACAGTACGGAGAGAAGATTTTTCTTCGAAACCGGCGTTCCCTGTTTCTGGCGTTTGCTGTTGATCCAGTCGTGAATGTAGTAAGCAGGACCGCCGCGGTAACCGCCGTAGAGCGGATCCGGCTGTTTGTGAAGCTGGGCTAAGGTCGCCTCGATGAAAGCGGTTGCCGAACCGAGCAGCGCGGTTACCCACATCCAGAACAACGCACCGGCGCCTCCGGCGGAGAGAGCGGCAACGATACCGACAAGATTTCCCATACCGACGCGGGTCGCAGTTGACACGATCAGTGCCTGGAGTGCGGAGAGAGAGCCGCCTTTGTGTCCGGTTTCGGCCTTTTCCAGCAGCGCGCGCAGCATATCCGGAAGCATTCGGATCTGCAGGAACCGCGTCCGGATAGTACAGAAGATACCGGTCGGGACGAGCAGAAGAACCAGAAGCGGCAGGTTGATGATTGTTCCGCCAGGAAGCGGCAGATGAATCCAGTCACCCCAGAGGAAATAGTAGGTTTTTTCGATTAAATTGATAATTGTGTTCATGTTTTCACCCCAAAATTTTATATAGTAAAGGTGCGCCCGCAGGTGCTTGACGCTTGATTGAAAGATAGTTATAATGAGTGGCAGGGAGTTTTCAGACTCTCAGTATCATAAGGAAAAGGAGAATTCATATGCAGTACGCAATTGCACATTTAGATCCGAATGAGGACAATCCTTCCATGGAAGAGAATCCATGCATTAATGTTGATTTTGAAAACGAAGAGGAATCATGTCTGGAAGCTGCAACCATGATGATGGATGAAGGCTACAAGATGGTAACTCCATTTTTCATTGAGGACGGCGGCAAAGCGGGCACATACTCCTGGGAGTATGTCAATGCCCATCTGGTTGTCCGTACCAAATAATGTTTCACGTTGTTGTTTAAAACTGTATTGTTTTAAAGTGTGTGAGACTTAAAATGCCGGAAAGAGAAGATCTTTCCGGTTTTTTATATTATTTACATGTTAGCTGTCCTTGCACGTTTATAATAACTATTTCTTGAATATGTAATTAAATCTACTTATTTATATTCCGTATTGTACCGCACAGTTGAGGAAAGTGCAAGGGGAAAATGAGGGATTGTTACTGGAATTTTAAATAAAGATAAATAATAATAAGTTGAAAGTCGGGTGTAAATCTCCTATAATGGACAGAAGAATCTTCAGGCAGAAAATGGCATACAGGGAGGCAGATGGAGACGGAAAAGAAACAGACAGATGAAAAAAAGAAACTTCGAACCGGATTTACAACCGGAACCTGCGCGGCGGCGTGTACGCGGGCGGCGGTGTTGTTTCTCTGCACAGGGGAAGCACCTGCAGCGGCAGAGACAGTGACACCTTCCGGCGTCCGGGCGATTCTGCCGATTGTCCGGGCAGAGCGGGAGGAAGATAGCGCAGTATGCGGTGTACAGAAGGACTCCGGTGACGATCCGGATGTGACGAATGGGACATTGGTTTGTGCACGGGCCGTCCTGGCTTGTCATGATAGCATAACTGAAAGCGGTTACACAGACCCGGCGTATCCGGGAATTGAGGTAACCGGCGGCGAGGGCATCGGCATGGTGACGCGGGACGGTCTTTCGTGTCCGGTGGGGCATTACGCGATCAACCCGGTACCGCGGACGGCTATTTTCCGGGAGGCGGCTCTGGCACGCCGGGAGGCGGGCATGCCGGAGTTACCTTTGCGGATTGAGATTTCTATCCCTTCCGGGCGGGAGCTGGCGGAGAAAACGTTTAACCCGCATCTGGGGATCATCGGTGGTATCTCGGTGCTTGGAACAACTGGGATTGTGAACCCGATGAGTGAGGCGGCATTGGTTGAGACGATCCGGCTGGATATCCGGGTGCACGCCCAGGAGGATGTTTCGCTGCTGGCAGTGGCGCCAGGCAATTATGGAGAACGATTTTTAAAAGAAGAAACCGGGCTTTCGATGGAAAATTTCATCAAGTGCAGTAATTTTATCGGGACCAGCTTTAAAATGCTTTCACAGGAAGGAATTCACCAGGCGCTTTTGGCGGGGCATGTTGGAAAACTGGTCAAAGTGGCAGGTGGTGTGATGAATACACATTCCCGGTATGGTGACAGGCGGATGGAGATTTTGTCTGCATGCGCGCGGACTGTTGGATTTCCGGAGGCAGATGCCCTGCTGCCGATGAATACGACTGAGGAAGCGGCAGATTTCCTATATGAACATGGATATCTGAAACAGGTCATGGAGCAGGTAGCGAATCAGGTCAAAGCGGTATTGGAAGAAGAGAGCGGCGTTCAGACAGAGGTAATGCTATTTTCGAGCAATTATGGACTGATGGCGCGGACAGCTGGGGCGGATGCGTATGTGCGGGAGCTGCTGGAGATGGAGAGGCATGGAAGTAATGATAGATAGAAGAATCATAAATTACGAAAAGTTGAGATTCGAATATTAAATAAAAAAGGAGAAATCACATATATGGTATATTTCGTCGGAGCAGGTTCGGGAGCGCCAGATTTAATCACAGTGCGGGGAGCACGCCTTTTGAATCAGGCAGACCAGATTATTTACGCAGGTTCTCTGGTCAATCCAGAGCTTTTGGATTATAAAAAAGAATCAGCCGTTGTCTATGACAGTGCGAAAATGACGCTGGAAGAAGTGGTCGAAAAGATCCAAGAAGCGGAATCGACGGGTAAGATGACGGTGCGGCTTCACACGGGCGACCCCTGCGTGTATGGTGCGATCCGGGAACAGATGGACGAGCTGGACAAGTTAAATATCTCTTATAAGGTATGCCCGGGCGTCAGTTCTTTCTGCGGAGCGGCATCTGTATTGAATCTGGAATATACCTTGCCGGGCGTTTCGCAGAGCGTGATTATTACCCGGATGGCGGGGCGGACGCCGGTGCCGGAGCGGGAGAGCATCGCGTCGTTTGCAGCGCATCATGCGACTATGGTTATATTTTTAAGCACGGGAATGCTGAAGAAGCTTTCGGAAGAGCTGATAAAGGGCGGATATGAGGCGGACACGCCAGCGGCGATTGTGTATAAAGCGACCTGGCCGGATGAAAAGCGGGTTGTCTGCACGGTTGCCACGCTTGCAGAGGCGGCAGAGCGGGAAAATATCAAAAAAACAGCTCTGATTATCGTCGGGGATGTGACTGCCCAGGCGGGATACGAGCGCTCACGTTTATATGCGCCAGAATTCACAACTGAATTCCGTCAGGGGACGGATGGTTTTGTATATGAGTAATAGAAAGGGATTGTTATAAATGGAGCAGTTGAAACTTCGGGTCAGGAACGGTATCTGCATTTGCTTTACTGCGCAGGGAAAAGAGACGGCGACGCGTCTGCTGGAGAAATTAAGCCAGCAGATGGAAGAGGCGTTTGACTTTTTAGATTATACAGGATCCGAACATTCGAAACCGCTGAAACAGGTGGTCAAGGAAGCATTTCAGGAGAAGGAAGCAATTTTGTTTGTCGGGGCGGCGGGGATTGCAGTCCGTTTGATTGCGCCGTGGGTGCAGGATAAGCTGAAAGATCCGGCGGTGCTGGTGATCGATGAGCAGGGACGTTATGCGATCCCGATTTTGTCTGGACATGTGGGCGGATGCAATGAACTGGCAGAGGCAGCGGCGCAGATTCTGGGGGCAGAACCGGTAATTACGACGGCAACGGATCTGCGGCAGGCATTTGCAGTTGATGTATTTGCAGCGGAAAATGAGCTGGTGATCAGTGACCGGGAACTGGCGAAACAAATCTCTGCGGCGGAGCTGCGCGGTGACAAAATTGGCTTTTTCAGTGATTATCCAGTAGATGGAATCGTTCCGGCAGAGATTACTCCGGGCGTATGGCAGAAGGAAAACATCTATGTGACGCTGAAACAGGGCGGATGCCCGAAAAATGCCCCAGCGTCTCTGGTGCGCCGGGATATGGTGATTGGGCTGCAGGAGAAGAAGGAACAGCGGGGTGCAGCCAAAGCAGCGGCGGTAGTGGCAGTGGAAACCGGCGATTCGGCGAAGGCGGCTGAGATAGATATGTCTGTCGGAAAATCCGATATAGGATCGCTTGGGAAGAAAAGTGAGCAGAAGAAAGAGCAAAGTTATGAGCTGGAAAATGAATCAGGTACGCCGGAACTTCTGCGCCTGTATCCGCGAACGGTTGTTCTTGGAATGGGATGCCGCCGGGATTCGTCCCTGAATGCTGTCCGGGAGATGGCAAGAGTGGCACTTTCTCGGGCGATGATTGATAAAAGTGCGGTGCGGGCGATTGCAACGGTGGATCGGAAGAAAAATGAGATGGCATTTCTGGCGCTTGCGAAGGAGTGGGATGTGGAACTGTGGAGTTTTACCCCGGAAGAGCTGGAGAGTGCTGGTACGAAGTTTGCAGAATCGCCGTTTGTGCGGAAGACAGTAGGGGTAGGAAATGTTTGTGAGCGTGCAGCCGTCATGGGGGTGCGCCGGATTTACCGGGAACGGGAGATGGATGAGAAAAATCTGCCTGCGATCGATCTGAGAGTACAGAAAATGGCGTTTAACGGTGTGACGGCAGCAGTAGCGGTTCCGGCATCGGAGCAAGTAAGGAGGCAGCAGTGGAAGAAAAAAAATTATACGTGATCGGAATTGGACCGGGGGCGAGAGAACAGATGACGGTCCGGGCAGACCGCATTTTGCGGGAAAGCCAGGTGATCATCGGTTATACGGTATACGTGGACCTGGTAAAAGAATTTTATCCACAGGCGGAATTTCTGACAACGCCGATGCGCCAGGAAAAGGAACGCTGTGAGATGGCATTAAAAGCGGCGCAGGATGGTCGGAAAACAGCAATGATCTGCAGTGGGGACAGCGGCGTCTATGGCATGGCGGGGCTGGTGCTGCAGATGGCAGAGGCGTACCCGGATGTGAACGTGGAAGTAATTCCAGGAGTGACGGCAGCGCTGGGAGGCGGAGCCATTCTCGGTGCACCGTTGGGACATGATTTTGCGGTGATCAGCCTGAGTGACCTTCTGACGCCGATGGAAGTGATCGAAAAAAGGCTGCGTGCAGCGGCGGAAGCGGATTTTATTATCTGCCTCTACAATCCATCCAGCCGGAAACGCCACGATTATCTGGAGCGTGCCTGCCGGATTCTTTTAGAGTATAAAAGTGGTGAGACTGCCTGCGGATATGTACAGAATATTGGCCGCGAGGGCGAGGCGGTGCAACTTCTGACACTGGCAGAACTGGAAAAGACGTCGGTGGATATGTTTACGACCGTATTTATTGGAAATAAGGAAACGCAGATGTTAAATGGATGTCTGGTGACACCGAGGGGATACCGCGATGTGTAAAATATGGATATTTGGAGGAACGACAGAAGGGCGCCTGCTGGCGGAATATTGCAGTCGGGAAAAGATTGAGGCGTGGGTCAGCGTGGCTTCAGAGTATGGAGAGGAGCTTTTGCAGGAGGAGCTGATGGAGTCTGGGAATGCAGGGAATCCAGATTTGAACCACAATACGAAGGAAAGTGGGCAATGCGCTGACAAAGAGATTTGTTTTGCAAAGAAAAGCTTGAAAAATGTTCAGGCATCCTCAGTGATAAAAGTCTTACGCGGACGGATGGATCGTTACCAGATGGAAGAATTTATCCGAAACCAGGGGATTCATCTTGTGATCGATGCAACACATCCGCATGCCAGACTTGTTTCAGAAGAAATCCAGGAAGCGTGCGGACGGACCGGTGTCCGCCTGGAACGGTGCCTGCGCGCAGAGGGCGAACAAAACAAAGCACGTGATTGGGTCGAGGTTGATTCCATTCAGGAGGCAGTGTCATTTCTTTCTTCTGTTTCCGGCGTGATTTTTGCTACAACCGGCAGTAAAGAACTGGAAGCCCTGTGCCAGATACCAGATTATCAAAAACGGGTGTATGCGAGAGTGCTTCCAACTTCGAATGTTTTGAAGAAATGTGAAAAATTGGGGATAACTGGCAGCCATCTGATTGCGATGCAGGGACCTTTTTCCACCGAAATGAATACGCTATTTCTCCGACAGACAAAAGCGGAGTGGCTATTGACGAAAGATTCCGGGCGTGCGGGCGGATTTCAGGAAAAGGTGGAAGCGGCGCGTGAAAATGGAACCAGAGTGGTTGTGATCCGCAGACCGAAGGAGAATGGCATTTCGCTGGAAGAGGCGATGGAGGTGCTGAAGAAAGCGGATGAGGGGAAGGTTGGAGAGTTAAAAACACATTTGATTCTGGCGGGAATTGGCATGGGACAGCCGTCCCAGATGACAGGGGAAGTCCTTCGGGCAATTCGAGAGAGTGACGCCTTGATTGGCGCGGAGCGTATGCTGGAATCCGCGGAGAGAGCGCTGCAGAATGATTTGCTGATTAGCAAGGAAGGAAAAGATGAAAACAGACAGGAATCAGCGGCTGCGGTGGAAAAAGAAACGAAGTGCTATAAAGCATATCTTCCTGACGATGTGATACAGATTGTATCGAAGCATCCGGAATGGAAGCAGGCGGTCATCCTGTATTCGGGTGATACCGGCTTTTTCAGCGGGGCATCCAGGATGGCAGAGCGGCTGCGGGAAGCTGGTTATCCATTTACTGTCTATCCGGGTACATCCTGTGTCAGTTATCTGGCGGCACGCCTGGGGACGCACTGGGAAGATGCGGCGATTTATTCCGCACATGGAAGAGAATTGTCTGTCGATCGGGTGATGAAACGTCTGTGTGATCCAGAAGAAGCGGCTAAGCGTGCGTTTATCCTCATGGGCGGCAAAAATGGAGCTGGACAGTTTTGTGAACGTCTGACACAGGCGGGATATGGAAATGTACAGGTGACGGTTGGTGAAAACTTATCGTACCCGGAAGAGCAGATCCGGAGCGGAACCGCGGAAGAAATGAAAAAATTGGAATTTGCGGATTTGAGCTTGATGCTGCTGGAAGTTACGGATGAAATAAAGAATGTAAAGCAGCTGAAAAGGTTTGAACAAGAAGATAAACGTTTGCTTCCTGCAGATTCTGTCGGAGTATTTCCACGTATCATGCTTGCCGCCCCCAAAAGCGGCAGTGGAAAAACCCTTCTGACTTGCGGGCTGCTTGAAGTCCTTCGCCGCCGCGGTCTGAATCCGATCGCGTGCAAATGTGGACCGGACTATATCGATCCAATGTTTCACCGCTATGTGCTCGGCATTCCCGGGCGAAATCTCGATAGCTTTTTTCTGCCGACGGAAGGCGTGCGGAAGGTTTTGGTGGATGCAGTGCGGGAAGAACAGGCGGGAATCGCAGTTTTAGAGGGTGTCATGGGCTATTATGACGGCTTGGGCGGAACAGAAACGTCCGCCAGCAGCTGGGAGATTGCAGAGATCACAGACACGCCGGTGATTCTGGTGCTGGACTGTAAAGGCGCATCGTTGTCGGCGGCAGCAATGGCATCTGGATTTTTACATTTCCGGAAAAAAAGCCATATTGCCGGAGTGATTTTGAACCGGGTTTCTTCGATGTATTATGAGCGGCTGGCGGTAGCCGTGGAAGAGGCGTCGGGGCTTCCGGTGCTTGGTTATCTGCCAGAATCCGAGGAATACCGCATGGAAAGCCGCCATCTGGGACTTTTTCTGCCGGGCGAGATCGATCGGCTGCGCGAGCGGATCGGGCGATTGGCAGATCAGATGGAAAAGTCGATCGCGGTGGAGCGGGTGCTGGAAGTGGCAGGGATGCTTCCATTGAGGATAGAAAACAAAGAGAAAGAAAAAGCAGAAAACGAATCAATGGGGGCGGAAAGTATAGCGCAATTCCCAGCATGTCAAGAGCAAAAAGTCACCTCGCGCGTCCGCATCGGTGTTGCCCGTGACGAGGCATTCTGCTTCTACTATCAGGAAAATTTCCGCCTTCTGGAACAGATGGGGGCGGAGCTGGTTTATTTCAGTCCACTGAGGGATAAAACAATCCCGGACAGAGTGGATGGGCTTTTATTTGGCGGTGGTTATCCGGAGAATTATGCACGGGAGCTGGCAAAGAACGCGGCGATGCGTGAGAGTATCCGGCGGTCGATTGCGGCGGGAATGCCGTTTCTGGCGGAATGTGGTGGATTTTTATATTTACACCGTACTCTTGAAGGAAGCGATGGAAAACACTGGGAAATGGCTGGCGTTTATCCATTTGACGCTTACCGGACGAACCGCCTGCGCCGGTTTGGCTATGTGCGTCTGCTGACCTCATCCGGTCAGGAAATTCACGGGCATGAGTTCCATTACTGGGAGAGCGAAGATCCGGGCACCGACTGGGAGGCAGTCAAACCGACCGGAAACCGAAGCTGGCGCTGCATCCATGAAAAGGGAGGACAGATTGGCGGATTTCCGCATCTCTATTATGCATCCTGTCCAGATTTTTTGCGAAAATGGCTGGATGTATGTGCCAAAGGGAGTCAGAAAAAATATATCAATTGAGTGAATTTATATGAGAATCTAGAAAATGGGGAGTAGCAAATGCGAGATGAATGGTTTATCCGGGGCAAGGTCCCGATGACGAAGAGTGAGGTGCGGACCGTGTCATTGTCCAAGCTGGAATTGTATGAGGGCTGTGAGTTCTGGGACATTGGCGCGGGAACGGGTTCTGTCAGTGTGGAAGCGGCGGTAAGCTGTCCGGGGATTCATGTGTGTGCGTTTGAATATAAGGAAGAGGCGGTTGAACTGATCCGGGCAAATTGTGAGAAAGCCAGAACAGAGGCGGTCACGATCGTGCCGGGAAAGGCGCCGGAGACATTTGCACAGGTAAGTGTTCACCGACCGGATCGGGCATTTATCGGGGGAACAACCGGACAGATGCGCGAGATTCTGGATGAATTGTTCCGCTTGAACCCAGATATCCGGATTGTGATCAACCTGATTGCGCTGGAGTCTCTGACAGTGCTTATGAGTTACCTGAAAGAGCGCGGGATAGAGGCGGAGATTCTGTCCATGCAGATTGCAAAAGCGGAGAAGATTGGTTCCAGTCATTTGATGAAAGGGCAGAATCCGATCTATATCATATCACTGGGAGGAAATGAAGCGTGAAGAAAATGATTCAGCCAGAGGCATTAAAAGTGGGCGCGAATCGTATAAGCGCGAACGATGCAAGGAGTGTAAAATTAGATTTTGCACCAATGGAGGGAATCACGGGATACATATTCCGGCAGGTGCATGCAGTCATTTATGGGGGCGTTGACCGGTATTACAGTCCGTTCATTGCACCAGGTTCCAGCCATAAGCTGACATCCAGGGAGAGGAACGATATTCTTCCAGAGCATAATCAGGGATTATGCCTGATCCCGCAGATTCTGACGCATTCGGCGGAAGATTTTCTGTGGGTTTGCGAGGAACTGGCGGAGTATGGATATAGGACGGTTAATCTGAACCTGGGCTGTCCGTCGGGGACGGTGGTTACGAAGAAAAAGGGCGCGGGATTTTTAGCCGAGCCGGAAGATTTGAGCTTGTTTCTGGAGGAAGTCTGCAACGGATTGGAAAAAATCCATGCGTCGGATGGAAAGCCGGTGCGTTTGTCGATCAAAACCCGGATCGGCATGAAAGAAGCGTCTGAATTTCCACGCCTGCTTGCTATCTATAATCACTATCCGCTGGAAGAACTGATTGTACACCCGAGAGTGCGCGAGGACTATTATAAGGGGAAAATACGGATGGAGTCATTTGCGTATGCGCTGGAGCAGAGCCGCTGCCCGGTCAGCTATAATGGAAATCTTTTTTCGGCGGCGGATGCGTCTGCGCTCATGGAAGAAATTGTAGGACAAGATGAACCGTCTGACAAAGGCGAAATGCAGAAAAAAACGAAATTAGCCGCGTTGATGTTTGGGCGTGGGGCGGTTGCAAGTCCGTGGATTTTTGGAGAGATGCGGAATCTGCCATCCTCGACTCATCTCCAATCCTTCCAGCAATTCCACGATCGCCTCCTGACCGGTTATGCAGAAATCATGTCTGGCGACCGGAATACTTTGTTTAAAATGAAGGAACTCTGGTATTATTTCCAGTGCCATTTTCCGGGATGTGAAAAAGAATTGAAGAAGATTAAGAAGGCACAGAAGTTATCTGACTACCGGGCTGCTGTTCAGGCGATGTTTGCGAGCGGGCGGTTTGTGGAAGGAGGCTTTCGCAACCCGGCACCATAGGAGTGATACCGGGCTGTCCTGTAACCATCCTCTCATTCAGGCAGTACAGTGTTGCGAATATCAGATTTTACACAGATTTTACATTTCCTGCTGGTTATTTTTACATTTATTTGATATAGTGAAGACATACTATGTGTAAAGATCAAAAGATGATGGGAGAATATGTATGTCTATTAGTACTTTGGGAACACTCTTTCAGTTCATTGGAGGACTGGGAATGTTCCTGTATGGAATGGAGTCGATGGCGGATGGTCTGCAGAAGTTTGCGGGCAACCGTTTACAACGTGTGCTTGAGATCCTGACTTCGAACCGCTTGCTGGGCGTGCTGGTGGGCGCGGGCGTTACCGCGATCATCCAGAGTAGTTCCGCGACGACGGTTATGGTCGTTGGTTTCGTAAATGCCGGAATTATCAATCTTCTGCAGGCGACCGGCATCATCATGGGTGCCAATATTGGTACGACTGTGACGAGCTGGATTGTGTCGATGAGTGAGTGGGGCGAGGTGTTAAAGCCAGAGTTCTTTGCACCGGTTCTCTTCGGTATCGGCGCATTCATCACGATGTTTGCGAAGAGCCACAAGAAAAAAGAGGGTGCCGAAGTCCTGATCGGTTTTGCACTCCTGTTTATCGGTCTTTCTTTCATGTCTGGTTCGATTGAGCCGTACCGGGATGCGCCGATCTTCTCCGAGTCCTTCCGGGTACTGGGACAGAATCCACTTTTAGGTATTTTAGTTGGTCTGGCAGTTACCGCAATCATCCAGAGTAGTTCCGCGTCCGTCGGTATTTTACAGATGCTGGCGATCAACGGCATGGTAAACTGGCAGTCAGCAGTCTTTATTACATTGGGACAGAACATCGGTACCTGTGCGACCGCGCTGTTATCTTGTATCGGTACGACCCGTACGGCAAAGCGTGCGGCGGTCATTCACCTTCTGTTCAACGTGACGGGTGCAGTTGTATTTGGCGTCGCTTTATACATCGTGTTTATGATGAATCCGGAACTTGCGATGACGCGTGCGGACAGTGTGGGAATTTCGATTTTCCATACGGTATTTAACGTTGTCAACACCTGCATTATGTTCCCGTTTGCTGGTTTCCTGGTAAAGGCATCGGATGTGATTGTTCCGAAGCCAAAGGAGACAGAGAAAGAGTGGTCGGCAAACAGTGTCGAGACCGAGATGATCCGTCACTTAGACGACCGTATCCTCGAAACTCCGTCCTTTGCGATTGAGACGGCGTGCAACGAGGTTGTCAACATGGGTAAGGTAGCGGTTGCCAACCTAAAAATAGCGACAGCAGCCTTAGTAGATGCAGATGATAATTTCTGTGAACAGGTATTTGAAAATGAAGAGACGATCGACCGTATGGAGAAAATGCTGACTGAGTATCTCTTAAAGATCAACAACCTCTCCTTAAATGATGAACAGCATCTCCTCGTTAAGAATATGTATTATACAATCGGTGATCTTGAACGTGTCGGTGACCACTGTGAAAACTTAGCAGAGCTTGCCAAGAAACGGATTGAGAATGTGAATATTGATTTCTCGGATCTGGCGCTGAAAGAGCTGCGGACGATTGCAGATGCAACGCTTAAATCGGTCGAGGCGTCCGTGGAGGCGCGTCAGGCGCATGACATGCAGAAAGTACGTCAGACTGCCCGCTGGGAGGAAGAGGTTGACAATATGGAAGAGGAGATGCGCGAGAGCCATATGAACCGTCTTTCCAATGGAGAATGCAAGATTGAGGGCGGTGTTATCTTCCTGGATGCACTGGCAAATTATGAGAGAATCGCGGATCATGCCAAGAATGTAGCTGGCTACGTAAAGGAAGAGATGCAGTAATGAAATATCGGATATATGTGATTGAGGATGATGAAAATATCCGGAATCTGATCTGCGTGGCACTGGAAAACTTCGGTTACTGCGCCAGCGGATTTGAGACGGCAGAGGAAGCGCTTGACAACCTCTCGGCCCTGCTCCGGAGAGGCAGGGAGGCGCAGCGGGAGTATCCGGCGATGTTTGTATTCGACTGGATGCTGCCGGGGATGGACGGCATGGCGGCGATCCGCAAGATCCGGGAGATGCCGGACTTTTCCGCAGCCCCGGTCCTGATGCTGACGGCAAAGGATCGTGAGATGGATATTGTACAGGGACTTGACAACGGTGCTGACGACTACATGACGAAACCGTTCGGTATTCTGGAGCTTTCGGCGCGCGTCAGAAACCTTTTAAAGCGGGTGGAACCTGCAAAAGAGGAAGTTTCCAGCCTGACGATCGGTGAAGTCAGCATCAACCGGGAGACGCGGGAGGTGATTGCCTGCGGCGACCGGACGGAGCTGACGCTCAAAGAATTTGAACTTTTAACATATCTCATGGAACATATCAACCGGGTGGTGACGCGCGACGAGCTTCTCGACCATATCTGGGGCTATGACTATGATGGGGAGACGAGAACGCTGGATATGCACATCAAGACACTCCGGCAGAAGCTGCATGACGCCGGAGCCCAGATCAAGACAGTGCGCGGCGTGGGCTATCGGTTTTTAAAGGAAAAAGAAGCGGGAAAGTGATGAAACGATGCGAAAAGCGATTTTGACGAAATTTATTCATCTGTTATTCCTGGCGCTGGTTCTGAATACATTTATCGCTCTGGTGGTTACCAGCAGTGTATTGCTCAAACGGTCAAGGGAGGACATGCATTTTGCATTGGAATCCGTTGACCGTATGTTGGATTATACGGGAAATGTGGAAGAACAGCTGATGGATTTGAGCGACCTTACGAACGACAATAATAGCCGTTATACGCTGATCCGGATGGATGGCACGGTGGTGGCTGATACGGAAGTAGCGCAGGTGAATCAGATGGAAAATCATCTGGAGCGCAAGGAAGTGAAGGATGCGCTGGCGACGGGCTATGGATATTCGGTGCGCCGTTCCGGAACGTTAGGAATGCAGATGGCGTACGCGGCGATCCGTTCATCGGACGGCAAATACATACTGCGCCTTTCTGCCTGTTCAACCGGTTTGGGTGAATATATCCTGATGTTGATTCCGGCCGCTTTTTTGAGCTTTGGAATAGCTTTTTTTGCATCGGCAATGGAGGCGGAACGGTTTTCCCAGTCCATCACGCGTCCTTTGCAGGAAATTTCCAGCGAAATGGTGCGGATGGATGACGACTACACGCGCTTTCAGTTTGAAAAATGCCCGTATGAGGAGATCAATGTCATCGCGGACACGACGACGCGGATGTCCCGGAATATGAAGAAATATCTGGAGCGCATCGAGAAAGAAAAACAGATCCGGCAGGAGTTTTTCAGCAATGCATCGCATGAGTTGAAAACACCGATCACTTCGATCCGCGGTTATGTCGAGCTTTTGGAAAGCGGCATGGCACAGGATCCGGACACGGCACGTGATTTTCTGGGACGCATAAAAAAAGAGGCAATGCGGATGACGAACCTGGTGGATGATATTTTGATGATCTCCCGTCTGGAATCGCGCGGTGCGAAAGCAGATATTGTGACAATCCGCACGGTGGAATTGCTGGAGGACAGCCTGTCTTCGATTGCCGCGCAGGCGGCGTCGCGCGGCATCACAGTCCATAAAGAGTGCGAGAATTTCACGATTCGTGCCGATCTGCGCCAGATGCAGGAGCTGTTTAACAATCTGTTGACAAACGCGGTCAAGTATAACAACGAGGGCGGTGAAATCTGGGTGCAGGTCAAGCACTGGGGCGCGGATATGATACTGACGGTCCGCGACACCGGCGTCGGCATCCCGGCGGAGAGCCAGAGCCGTATTTTTGAGCGGTTTTACCGGGTGGATAAAGGGCGCAGCCGCAAACAGGGCGGCACCGGGCTTGGTCTTTCGATCGTCAAGCATATCGTGAATTTTTATCATGGAAGCGTGAATGTAGAGTCGGAAGTCGGAAAAGGTTCAACGTTTACGGTAAAACTGCAGATCGCGGAAGCAAAATAAAAAAGAGTCAACCTAAATTCCCTATAAAATAGTGGAATTTTAGGTTGACTCTTTTTGGAGTTTGTAGTATGATTGCTTTAAAGCGTAACAGTTCAGCTCTTTAAAGTGAAAAATAAATCATGGTTTGATGCATAAGAGGAAAATCTGTTACATACGTTGAAAAGGTTCAGGAGGATGATATTATGAGAAAGACAAAGAAATTAGCAGCCCTGATGCTGGCTGGCGCGATGGCGGCATCCCTGGCAGCCTGCGGAGGACAGACAGCAAGTACGGACACGACAGCAGCGGAGTCCGCAGACGGAGAAGAAAGCAAAGAGGCAGAGCAGACAGCAGACGGCGAGACCTATAAGATTGGCGTATTACAGCTGACCCAGCATGTGGCACTGGATAAGACCAATGAGGGCTTCGTGGCAGCGCTGGACGATGCAGGCATCAAATACGAGATCGACCAGCAGAATGCAGCTGGCGAGCAGTCTGCATGCCAGACGATCGCAGAAAAACTGGTCAACGATAAAGATGATTTGATTTTTGCAATCGCAACCCCGGCAGCACAGGCAGTTGCAGGTGTGACGGATTCGATTCCGATTCTTGTCAGCGCTGTTACCGATCCGGCGGCTTCCGGTCTGGTAGAGAGCAACGAGGTTCCGGGCGGCAACGTATCGGGTACTTCTGATCTGACTCCGGTTAAAGAGCAGATTGATCTGATGCAGCAGATTATTCCAGATGTAAAAAAGGTCGGACTTCTGTATTGCAGCGCGGAGGCAAACTCCGTTCTTCAGATTGACATGGCGAAAGAAGCACTTGATACAGCTGGTATTGAGTATGAAGATTACACCGTTTCCAATTCCAATGAGATTCCTACCGTTGTAGAATCTATGGTTGGCAATGTAGACTGTGTATACACACCAACCGACAACATGATCGCAGCTGGTATGGCAACCGTAACGATGGTAACAAATGAGAATAAACTTCCGGTTATCTGCGGCGAGAAAGGCATGGTAGATGCAGGCGGTCTTGCTACTTACGGTATTGATTACTACCAGTTAGGCTACATGACCGGTGAGCAGGCCGTTAAAATCCTGACTGAGGGCGCCGATATTTCTAAGATGCCGATCGGTTATCTGGACGCTTCCAAGTGCGAGCTGAGTGTCAATGAAGAGACAGCAGAGACGCTGGGAATCGATGTATCTGGACTTGAGAAATAAAGAGTACCAGAAAGACCTAAACTTCAAATGAGATGGACTGTCAGATCAGAAGCATAAAATAAATATGCCGATCTGGCAGTCTTTACAGTTAATCAGATGAAGAAAATACGAAACACGGGGAGGTAAAAGATTGAGCGGTTTATTAGTATCCCTGCAGGGCGCGGTCGCACAGGGCGTTCTTTGGGGAATCATGGTATTGGGAGTTTATATTACATTCCGCCTGATGGATATCGCGGATATGACGGTAGACGGAAGCTTCGCGTTGGGCGCCTGCGTTTGTGCAGTCCTGGTAGTCAACAAAGGAGTAAATCCGGTGCTGGCACTTTTAGTTGCAGCGGCAGCCGGTGTCGTGGCTGGTGCGGTAACGGGTATTCTTCATACTGTATTTGAGATACCAGCGATTCTGGCAGGAATTCTGACTCAGATTTCCCTCTGGTCGATCAACCTCCGGATCATGGGAGGAAAGAGCAATCTGCCGCTTCTGAAAGTCAAGACACTTATCAGCGGTCTGGCTGCTTCCTTCGGGATGACCCAGGCACAGGCATCGATGATCGTTGGAATTGTGCTGGCTGTGGCGGCTATTCTGTTTCTTTACTGGTTCTTCGGAACCGAGATCGGAAGTGCGATGCGTGCAACCGGTAACAACGAAGATATGGTGCGCGCGCTGGGCGTGGACACCCGTATGACGAAGCTTTTATCCCTGATGGTCAGCAACGGCCTGGTCGGTCTCTCCGGCGCACTCGTCTGCCAGAGCCAGAAATATGGTGATGTTGGAAGTGGTACCGGTGCTATCGTCATCGGTCTGGCGGCGATCGTCATCGGCGAAGTCCTGATGGGACGATTGACCTCTTTCTATTGGAAACTGACCTCCGTGGTTGTCGGTTCGGTCATTTACTTTGTGATCCGTGCGGTTGTACTCCGCATGGGTATGGATGCAAACGACATGAAGCTGCTCTCTGCTGCCATTGTAGCACTGGCACTCTGTATTCCGGTAGCACTCGCTAAATACCGGCTGAGAAAAGATTATTCAGAAGGGGGCGAGGAGTAATGCTGACGATAACAAATGTAAAGAAAACTTTTAATAAAGGAACTGTTAATGAGAAAAAAGCCTTAAACGGTATCAACTTACACCTGGCACCGGGCGATTTCGTGACGATCATCGGCGGAAACGGTGCTGGAAAATCCACCATGTTAAATATGATCGCAGGCGTATATCCGATCGATTCCGGTAAAATCGAGATCGACGGCGTAAACATATCCAGAGAACCAGAATACAAACGCGCTAAATATATCGGCAGAGTCTTCCAGGATCCGATGCGCGGCACCGCCGCCAATATGGAGATACAGGAAAATCTTGCCATGGCACTGCGCCGCGGCAAATCCAGAGGACTCGGCTGGGGCATCAAAAAGAATGAAAAGGACTTCTACCGTGAGGCATTGGCACAGCTCGACCTGGGGCTTCAGACCCGTATGACCAGCAAAGTGGGCTTACTCTCCGGCGGACAGCGCCAGGCGCTCACCCTTCTGATGGCAACCCTCCAGAAGCCAAAGCTCCTTCTTTTAGACGAACATACCGCCGCCCTCGATCCCAAAACAGCCCGCAAAGTCCTCGATCTCACCGAAAAGATCGTAGACGAACAAAATCTGACCGCGCTTATGGTTACCCATAACATGAAAGATGCGATTCAGATCGGCAACCGTCTGATTATGATGCACGAAGGTCGGATTATCTACGATGTAGCAGGGGAAGAGAAGAAGAATCTGCAGGTAGAAGACCTGTTAGAGAGATTTGAAAAGGTAAGCGGAGAAGAATTTGCAAATGACCGTATGATGCTTGCCAAATAAGCAGGGGGTATAAGATTTGAAGGCTTTTATCAAAATCATTAACCTATAACAGACAAAAAATATACGGAATGAAAAGTGGGTCAACAAATTAAAAACCACGACTATAAGTGAGAAAGAATGTCCTCCGGCGGCGCGAGCGGTCGGAGGGCATTCTTTCTCACTTATAGTCGTGCATTCTCCTCTCCCATATTTCCAACTAATTCCCCCTTTCACGACTTAACCGTTTATCTACAACTTAACACTTCTGTAATAATTCATTTATAGAAAATTCATTTTTTCCTCCACATCCTTCCTTGGCAATTCCCTACGAATATGATAAAATAAAAATTACGTTTAAGATATTAAGTCATAATTTCAAGAAAAATCAGGAGCGATCCATATGTTAGAAGAAGAAAATAAAAAAGAAACGCAGGAGTCAGAACAGGTGCCAGCGGCGGAGCGGATTCAAGAGCCGGAAGCAGTTCAGAGTCAGGAATCAGAGCCAGCTCAGGATCAGACACCAAATCCGGTCCGGGAATCCGCGGGACATTCGCGCAGGCGCCAGGGCGAAGATAAGAGTCAGAACCTGCGCTTCGGAGTGATAGCAGCAGGAGTGGTAATTGTTCTTGCAGTTGCAGCATTTGCAGGCAAGTCCCTGCTCAGCCGTCAGGCGGGAGCCGGAACTGCAAAGAATGGGGCGGCGACAGCATCAGAGCTTTCGAAGGACGAGGCATCCGAAGAGTCCAGAGCGGAGGAGATCAAAGAGAAAGAAGCAGTGGTAGCTTCCTATAAAAATCTGGGTATCGTGCAGGTGTCCGGTTATCTGAATATGCGTGAGACGGCGAGCACGGACGGCAACATCATCGGAAAGCTGATGGGCGACAGTGCGTGTGAGATCGTGGATGATTCAACCGAAGGCTGGTATCAGGTCGAATCTGGCGGTATTTCTGGTTATATCAGCTCAGAGTTTGTTCTGACCGGGGATGAGGCGAAGAAAAAAGCGTTGGAACTGGTTGAAAAGCGGGCGCTCATCACGGCAGATTCCCTGAACATCCGAAAAGAGCCGAACACGGAGTCTGAGGTTGTCGGTCAGGCATTGAAAAATGAGCGCTATGTGGTCGAGGGTGAGCCGGAGAATGGCTGGATTCAGATTTCGAGCGGTTATATTTCTACGGATTATGCGGAGATCAAATACGCACTCAATGAGGCGCGGAAGCTGGATATGCGTGCGATGGTGCTGAATTTATACAAAAATCTGGGTATTTCCAGTGTGGATAATTACTTGAATGTGCGCGATCAGCCAAGTGAGGATGGCAATATCATCGGTAAGATGACGAGCAAGTCTGCCGGAGAGATTCTGGAGACGAGCGAGGACGGCGGCTGGTATAAGATCCAGTCGGGTCCCGTCACTGGATATGTGAAGGCGGAGTATATCCTGACAGGAGATGCGGCGAAGCAGGAGGCGATGGAGGTTGCAGAACTGATGGCGATCGTTTCAACCGACCGCCTGAATGCCCGCACGGAGCCGAGCACGGATGCGCCGATCTGGACGCAGATCTCTAACAATGAGCGTTACGACGTTATAAGCCAGCAGGATGGCTGGGTCGAGATTGCGCTCGATACGACGAGTGCGTATGTGGCGACTGATTTCGTAGATGTGCGTTATGCATTGCCGGAGGCGATCCCATTTACCCCATTAAAAGAAAAGGAATCCTTGCGGACCCAGATTGTCAACTATGCGCTTCAGTTTGTCGGAAACCGTTATGTCTGGGGCGGTAATGACCCGCATTCGGGTGTGGACTGTTCTGGTTTTACAAAGTATGTATACAGCCATGTGGCGGGCGTGTCCCTGCCGCGGGTGTCCCGGGAACAGGCGCGGACGGGTACGAAGATTGATTCTTCGAAGATGCGTCCGGGCGATCTGATTTTCTATACGAATCGCAAGGGAACGGTCAACCATGTGGCGATGTACATTGGCAATGGTCAGATCGTCCATGCGGCGAGCCGGAGAAGCGGCATCAAGATTTCTACCTGGAATTACCGGAATCCGTACCGGATTGTCAATATGCTGGGAGACTGATAGGGAGAGGATAAGATGGAAGAGCAAAAGACAGAAGATTATAAAGAACGCCTGCAGAAAGCACGTCAGAGACGAAATGGCAAAGATCCGATGCACTGGTTCATGATCGGGGGCTGTGCTGTCATTGTGGTGCTGGCTCTGGTTATCATCGTGAAGCTGGCACAGGGCGGCACGTTCGGAGGTTCTGGAAACGCCCGGGTGGCATCGGCATCCGAGGCAGAGGCGCAGGAAACCGTGATCGGAGAGACGCTGCCGGAGGATGAGGAACAGGCAAAAGAGGACGAAGAAAAGAAGAATGTAGTCGAGTCCTACCAGAATCTGGGTATTGTGGATGTATCTGGTTATCTTAATATGCGTGAGAGCGCCAGCACGACCTCCGATGTCATCGGCAAGCTGATGGGCGGCAGTGCGTGCGAGATTCTGGACGATTCGCAGGAAGGCTGGTATCAGGTATCTTCCGGCGGTCTGGAGGGCTACATCAGTTCAGAATTTGTACAGACCGGCGAGGCGGCAAAAACAGAGGCATTTGAGCTGGTCAAGAAGATGGCGGTCATCACGACTGACAAGCTGAATATCCGGAGTGAGCCGAGTGAGGACGCGCAGGTGCTGGAACAGGCGCTGAAAAATGAGCGTTATTCCATTGTCAGCGAGCAGGACGGCTGGATTCAGATCAGCGGGGGCTATATTTCAGCGGATTATGTGGATGTGCGCTATGCGTTAAATGAAGCGCGTAAGCTGGATCTGCGGACGATGGTTCTCAATATGTATGACAATCTGGGTATTTCCAATGTCAATAACTACTTAAATATCCGCGTGGAGCCGAAGGAGGATGCGAAGATCATCGGTAAGATGACGAGCAAGTCCGGTGGTGAGATTCTGGAAACGACCGAGGATGGCGGCTGGTATAAGATCAAGTCCGGTCCGGTTACCGGCTATGTTAAATCCGAATTTATTCTGACTGGAGAGGCGGCGAAGCAGGAGGCACTGCAGGTTGCACAGCTGATGGCGATCGTATCAACTGACCGTCTGAATGCCCGTACGGAGCCGAACACGGACGCGCCGATCTGGACGCAGATTTCCAACAGCGAGCGGTATTCGGTTATGAGCCAGCAGGATGGCTGGGTGCAGATTGCACTGGATGAGACGAGTGCCTATGTAGCAACTGAATTTGTCGATGTCCGGTATGCGTTAAATGAGGCGATCGAGTTTACACCGGTTGAGGAGACACCGGAGCCTGAGACCAAGGCGGCGAGCAGCAAGGGAGGCTCTGGAAGCAAGAGCAGCAGTAACGGTGGTTCTGGCAGCCAGAAAGCATCTTCAAGCGGCTCCTCCAAGCGTGCGCAGATCGCAAACTACGCGACTCAGTTCCTTGGAAATCCGTATGTATGGGGCGGTACCAGCTTGACAAATGGTACGGATTGTTCTGGATTTACGATGTCGGTTATGGCACACTTCGGCGTCGGTCTGCCGCATCATTCGGGTTCCCAGGCGGGAGCAGGAAGAAGTATCAGTTCTTCCCAGATGCGTCCGGGTGATCTGATCTTCTACACAAACAGCGGTGGAACGATCAACCATGTAGCACTCTATATCGGCGGCGGGCGCGTGTGCCATGCGTCGAATGCAAGGGATGGTATCAAGATTTCCACCTGGAATTACCGTACCCCGGCGAAGATCGTCAATGTACTGGGCGATTAATTCCATGGAAAGTCAATAAAAAATATTTGAAAGAGAGCAGGGAGAAAAGGCAGCTTTTCCCAGCTCTCTTTTTTCTGTTTCATAGGAAATTGTGTCCTATGAAATAAAAAACGCTCCGCGAGGATGCGCACTCGCGCGAAGCAGAAACATGTCGCAAGTGACCGCGCGAGACGCCCGAATGTGCCAAGGCACATCCTTGTTTGTATAAAAAGCGGTTTCAGTGAATAAAGATAATAGGAAGACAGAATACTAAGGATGAATTAGGCAGTTGAGAAAAAACATTGAATCCGCGTGTAAGGTAGAAAGAGCGCAGAAAAGAGGAAAATATGATTCGGGCAAATCGTGAAAACAGGGAATGGGAAAATGAAGCGTGGGACAAGCAGACAGATAAGGCGGGAGAAAGCCGGGAACAGGCGCAGGAGGATCCGATTCAGAAGCGTGAAAATGGACAGACGGATATTACGGGAAAGAATGGCAATCACATTGAATTAATCTCGATCATCGGAGAGATAGAGGGACATGAAAATTTGTCCGGCAATACGAAAACGACGAAATATGAGCATATTCTGCCTAAGCTGGCGGAGATCGAGGAGAGCGGTGAGACGGAGGGAGTTTTAGTCCTGATTAACACGGTGGGCGGCGATGTAAGCTGTGGACTGGCACTGGCGGAGATGATTGCTTCGCTCAGCAAACCGACCGTTTCACTGGTCATCGGGGACAGCCATTCGATCGGTGTGCCGCTCGCAGTGGCGGTCGATCACTCTTTTATTGTCCCGACCGGGACGATGATGGTACATCCGGTACGGATGACGGGGATGGTGATCGGTGCCGTGCAGACGTATGATTATTTTGAAATGATTCAGGATCGTATTTTAAGCTTTGTGTCCGGACACAGTCAGATCTCCTATGAGCGCCTCCGGAGCCTGATGCTCAATACGGAGATGATGACAAAAGATCTGGGAACGGTCCTGGTTGGCGAGGAGGCGGTCCAGGAGGGACTGATCGATGAATGCGGCGGGATCCGGGAAGCGCTTGCATGGCTGAACCGGGCGATCGATGGGAAGAAACAGGAAATAGATAAACACGACCGGATGACGAAGACGGATTTTAGTGAAAATCTGAAAAGGAGATAGAACATACGTGCGAAAATTTTAGGAAAGCGTTGCTTTTTTCCCTGAATTTGGGTATACTGAATGAGATAATAAGAATGTAAAATGAGAAAAGCAGTCTGCGGGAGGCTGTATTTTGTGAAACAGGAGGAACCGCAGATACATGGGAAATATTGGAGGCATGAGACAGGTGGCAGATACAAGCAGGAAAAGACAGAGTACAGAGCGTGCCGGGGAGACAGCTGGGACAGAGAAAAAAGCCGGGCGATCCAGAAAGTCCCCTGCGGCGAAGAAAGCGGAGGAGACGCTGAACGAGAAAAAGAGTGGGGGGAAGAAGAAAGCTTCGTCCGGAAAAGGCACCGCGAAAGGAACAGGAAGCCGAAGCCGCGCCAGTCAGGCGCCGGAGCCGTTGGAGAAAAGTGGTACAGGGGCATTTATGGGAACGGAAGTGGCGATTATTGTATCATTTGCAATATCGGTACTTTTGTTTTTGAGCAATTTCGGGCTTTGCGGCTTTGTCGGAAGTTTTCTGCGATCAACTCTGCTTGGCGTATTCGGCGTGATGGGGTATCTGGTGCCATTCCTTTTATTTATGGGAACTTGTTTTTATCTTTCAAACCGGGGCAACCAGAAAGCCGTAGCCAAGTTGGTGGCGGTTGGCGAGGTGCTTCTGGCATTTTGCGGACTTTCCCAGCTTCTCATGGGAGGCGGTCAGCATCTGGACTGGAATCTGGGCGATTATTACGCGCAGGCAGGTGGAGGCGGCTTTATCGGTGGCATTCTGATGCTGCTGTTGTGCGGAACAGTGGGAACGATCGGAGCAGTTCTGATTCTGCTGGTGCTTTTGGCACTCGGTGCTGTGTGCATTACGGAGCGTTCCCTGGTAAACTTCGTTAAACAGGGCAGCGGAAGGGCGTATGAGTATGCGAAAGAAGATATGAGCCGCCGCCGTGAGATACATGAGGAGAAAAAGGAAGAAAAACGCCGTCTGCGGGAGGAGCAGCGGGTCCGTGGCGTTGATCTCGAGGGCGCCAAGCTGACCGAGCTGCCAGTGATGCGGAATTTCTCGGAAGGAGTCCCGGAGGGAACCGTGCTGGGACCGGAGGATGCACCGGAGGAATTCCGTGAGATGCATGGAAGGCAGGAAAACTTGCAGGATGAGGCCGCGGCTTATGATGATTGGACCGATGTTCCGGCAGAGGGAAAAAATCTGGCACAGGATTCCAGACAGGGAGTAGAGAAGGAGAATCCGGCAGATATATTTCGCGGGCAGATATTCCACGGTGACGGAGCGGTAGAACCAGAACCGATGGAGTATGAAGAAGAGCCGGTGGAGTACGAAGAAGAGCCGGTGGAATCGGAGCAGGATACATATGCATACGCTGGTTCAGAATCCCAGTTTCAGGAAGAATCGGAGCGCGAGACGGCGGGGGCAGTAAGGGAGACAGAATTTGCAGAGGAGCATGCAGAGGCAGAGGACAGTGCGAGCGACCAGCTCCTGAAACGCCTGTATGTACGCCGTGATACCCGGACGATGGAAGAATTTGCCGGCAACGAGAGCCGGAAAGGTCCAGGCTATTATCCGGTAGAGACACGGGAGAAACCGGCTGCGGAGGCGGCGTCCGGTTTGACCGCAGAGGAGGTTCATACAGATTTAGGGCATCAGGATGTCTTTGAGCCATCGGAAAACGAGTGGGAAACCGTTTCGATGGGGAATGAGGATGAATGGAACGAACCTATATCTGGGGAAACGGATTCCGAACCAATCGATGGCTATTATAAGACGCTGGAATCAGAGCGGGGCGAGGCAAAGGGCAGTTTCTTTGTCCCGGAGGATTCCAAAACGGTCGTGACTGCATCCGGAAAGGTGATCGAGACAGATACAGAGGCAATACAGAAAAAACTGGAGCAGAAACGGGAAGAACGAAAAGCACTTCCAGTTGAGGAACTGACGGTTCCAGAGCAGATCGAGCGCAAGGAAGAGGAAGAAAAGAAGATCCGGAAAGAATACATATTCCCGCCATTGACGCTTTTAAAACGTGGTACGGGACAGACTGATTTCTCGGATCAGGAGTACCGGGAGACAGCGATCAAGCTGCAGCAGACGCTCCAGAACTTCGGCGTGGGCGTGACGGTTACAAACATCAGCTGTGGACCGACGGTTACCCGCTATGAGCTTCACCCGGAGCAGGGTGTCAAGGTCAGCAAGATTGTAGCGCTGGCGGATGATATCAAGTTAAATCTGGCAGCGGCGGACATCCGTATCGAGGCACCGATTCCTGGCAAGGCGGCGGTCGGTATCGAGGTTCCGAACAAGGAGAACCATGTGGTTCTGCTGCGCGATCTGCTGGAGTCAGAGGCATTTAAGAAATATCCGTCCCGGCTGGCATTCGCGGTCGGAAAAGATATCGCAGGTCAGACGGTTGTCAGCGACATTGCGAAGATGCCGCATCTTCTGATCGCGGGTGCGACCGGATCGGGTAAATCAGTCTGCATCAATACGCTGATCATGAGTGTGATTTATAAAGCGAAGCCGAGCGAGGTCAAGCTCATCATGATCGACCCCAAGGTGGTTGAGTTAAGTGTATACAACGGTATTCCGCATCTTCTGATTCCGGTTGTGACCGACCCGAAAAAGGCGTCCGGCGCCCTCAACTGGGCGGTGGCAGAGATGACCGACCGTTACCAGAAGTTTGCAAAATACGGCGTGCGCGATCTTAAGGGTTTCAATGCCAAGGTTGAGTCGATCGCGGATATCGACGATCCGAAGAAACCGGAGAAACTGCCGCAGATCATCATTATCGTGGATGAGCTTGCCGATCTGATGATGGTAGCGCCGGGCGAAGTAGAAGATTCGATCTGTCGTCTGGCACAGCTGGCGCGTGCAGCGGGCATTCATCTGGTGATTGCGACGCAGCGACCATCGGTCAATGTCATCACCGGTGTGATCAAGGCAAATATTCCGTCGAGAATTGCTTTTTCCGTCTCTTCCGGAGTGGATTCCCGTACCATTATTGATATGAATGGCGCGGAGAAACTGCTCGGAAAGGGTGATATGCTGTTCTATCCGTCGGGCTATCAGAAACCACAGCGTGTACAGGGCGCGTTTGTGTCCGACAATGAGGTTTCGGATGTGGTCGGATTTTTGAAACAGGAGGGGCTGACCGCAGAGTACAGCGCCGAGGTTGAGTCTAAGATCCGTTCGACGGCGATGGATGCGGGCTTTGGCGGCGGTGGGCGCGATGCCTATTTTGCACAGGCAGGTAAATTTATTATTGAGAAAGACAAAGCATCCATCGGCATGCTGCAGCGTATGTTTAAGATAGGCTTCAACCGTGCCGCGCGTATCATGGATCAGCTTGCAGATGCAGGCGTGGTCGGTGAGGAAGAAGGCACGAAGCCGCGTAAGGTGCTGATGAGCATGGAGCAGTTTGAAAACATGATGGAAGAAGGATATTAAAAAGCGGAATCATTATAAAATATCAAAATCAGGAGGTATCCTATGAAGCTTAAAAGTTGGCTGAAAGAATTGCCGTATACATTATTGCAGGGCAGCCTGGAGACGGAGGTTGACGAGGTGGTCTACGATTCAAGAAAGGCGGCGCCGGGGACGGTGTTTGTGTGTATGCGCGGGGCAAACGTCGATTCGCATACCTTTATCCCGGATGTGGTTGAAAAGGGCGCGCCGGTTCTGGTGGTCGAGCATCCGGTTGAGGCGCCTGAGAACGTGACGGTCATTCAAGTGGAGAATGGACGGAACGCGCTATCGCTTCTTTCTGCGGCACGTTTTGATTATCCGGCGCGGAAGATGACGGCGATCGGTGTGACCGGCACGAAGGGAAAGACGACTACCACTTATATGATCAAGGCGATTCTGGAGGCAGCCGGACAGAAGACGGGTCTCATCGGAACGAACGGCGCTGTGATCGGTGAGAATCATTATCCGACCAAAAATACGACGCCGGAATCCTACATTTTGCAAGAATATTTTGCAAAAATGGTGGAAGCGGGCTGCCGTTACATCGTGATGGAGGTTTCTTCCCAAAGCTACCTGATGCACCGGGTAGACGGACTTTTCTTTGATTATGGAATTTTCCTGAATATTTCCAATGATCATATTGGCCCGAATGAACATGCAAGTTTTGAAGAATATCTTTACTACAAAAAGCAGCTTTTGAAAAACTGCCGGACAGCGCTCGTCAACCGCGATGATCCGCACTTTGATGCGATCGTAGAAGGGGCGACAGCAGAGATCCTGACCTTTTCATTGGAACAGGCGGCTGATTTTACAGCGGATGACATTCACTATGTACGCGAACATGATTTCGTGGGCGTCGAATTTCAGACGCATGGACGATATGAGCACGATCTGCGCGTCGGCATTCCGGGCAAATTTAACGTGGACAATGCGCTGGCGGCAGCGGGCGTGTGCAGCTTCTTTGACCTGCCGAAGGAGAAAGTCTGCCATGCGCTGGAACATATCCAGGTCGATGGACGGATGGAGATTGTATATAAATCAGCAAAGTGCACCGTGATCGTTGACTACGCCCACAATGCGGTCAGCATGGAAAGTCTTCTTCTGACGCTGCGCGACTACAAGCCGAAGCGTCTCGTCTGCGTTTTCGGATGCGGCGGCAACCGGGCGCGCGATCGTCGGTACTCGATGGGAGAGATTGGCGGAAAGCTGGCAGATCTGTCGATCATCACGGCGGATAATTCCCGCTTTGAGAAAGTGGGAGATATTCTGGCAGATATCAAGGTCGGACTTGCAAAAACCGACGGCAAATACGTTGAAATCCCGGATCGCCGCGAAGCGATTGAGTACAGCTTGTCCCATGCGGAAGATGGCGATATCATCGCGATCATCGGAAAAGGGCATGAGGATTATCAGGAGATCGAGGGCGTGCGCTATCATTTCCTTGACCGGGAAGTAGTGCAGGAGACGGTGAAGAAGCTGCATATGTAATCAATTTGGAGGCAAAATATGGACCATATTACAGTCAGACATATCGTGGAAGCAGTGTCGGGAACACTGCTCTGCGGAGATGCAGATACAGAGTTAAAACACATCAGCATTGATTCCCGGAGTATGCGCGGGGCGGATCTGTTTGTTCCGCTGATCGGGGAGAAATCAGACGCGCATCGTTTCCTGGTTCAGGCGATGGACAATGGGGCGGCAGCCGCACTGACTTCGGAGCATGAGGCGGCACCGGAGGGCTTTCACGGCGCGTTGATCCAGGTGAAAGATACGAAACTGGCATTGCAGACGATCGGACGCTGCCTGCGGGCACGCCTTTCTATCCCGTTAGTTGGTATCACCGGCAGCGTGGGAAAGACGACGACGCGCGAAATGGTGGCGGCGGCGCTTTCAGCGAAATATAAGACATTCAAGACACCGGCAAACCACAACAGCCAGATCGGTGTGCCACTCACGATCTCGGAGATTTCTGAGAATGATGAGATCGGCGTGCTGGAACTGGGAATGAGTGAGCCGGGCGAGATGGCGGTGATCGCGGAGATTGCGGCGGTGGATTCGGCAGTCATGACGAATATCGGTGTGACGCATATTGAGAATCTGGGCTCCCGCGAGAATATCTTAAAAGAAAAGCTGCATATCCAGGACGGTATGAAGGCAGGCGGAATCCTGTTTGTAAATGGAGATAATGATATGCTTTCCACCGTGCATGCAAAAGCAGGCTGCCATACCGTCCGTTATGGACTTGGAGCAGATAACGACTACCGCGCCGAGGATCTTTCATATCCGGATGGATTTCCGTCCTTTACGATGGTACACGGCGAGGTGCGCGTCCCGGTGAAGCTGACTGTTATGGGCGAGCACAATGTCATGAATGCGCTGGCTGCCCTGGCGGTTGCGGATGCCTACGGTGTGCCGCTTGCCGATGCAGCGGAAAAGCTGCTTGAATTTGGCGGGTTCAAGAACCGTCAGCAGATTTATCATAAAAATGGTTATACGATCGTGGACGATACCTACAATGCAAGCCCGGATTCGATGAAAGCGGCGATAGGTGTGCTTTCTTCCCTGCCGGCAGGACGCAGAATTGCGGTTCTGGCAGATATGAAGGAACTGGGAGAGAATACGATTCAGTTCCACCGTGAAGTTGGTGCGTTTCTGGCGGAAAAACCGGTCGATATCCTGGTTGTATATGGCGAACTGGCGCAGGCGATCGCCGAGGGAGCAAAGAAAGTCAAACCGGATCTGCATGTCGTTTCGTTTGAAGAGGGCGAAAAAGAAGATATGCTTGACTGGCTGGATGCACAGATCGGTGAGGGAGATGCAGTCCTGTTCAAGGGTTCCAACAGTATGAAGCTGGGGGAGACGGCAGCGAGGTTTATCTCAGTCGAGAAGACTCCCACCTCTTCAGGTGGTAAGTAATAGCAAGTTTGTCTCAGTGGGAGTCCATTCTCCGACTGAGATAAACGCTCCGCGAGGATGCGCAGTGATTCTGTAAAGAATATGTCAGCTTCGCTGACCAGAATCACGCGCCAAGTCTCACGGACGTTCGAATTGAATTAGAAATAGAAAGAGAAGGAATCATGGCGTATCAATACGCGGATATTATTATAGATATATCCCATGAGAAGGTGGATCGCCCGTTTCAGTACCGGATTCCGACGCAGCTGGCGGAGGAGATTACGGCGGGAACGTGCGTGACGGTACCGTTTGGAAAGGGTAATTCACTTCGGACTGGATATGTGGTGGGAATGGGAAATACGGCGGAGTATGACCCATCCCGCATCAAGGAGATAGCTGGGATCGCACCGGGCAGTATGTCCGTGCAATCCCAGCTTATCCGTCTGGCGTGGTGGATGCGGGAACGTTATGGCGCGACGATGAACCAGACGCTCAAAACCGTACTTCCCGTCAAGGAAAAGATAAAACCGCGCGAGAAAAAGACGCTGCATTGTCTTTTAAACCAGGAAGAGCTGGAAGCGGCAATCCTGGCGGCACAGAAGCGGCATTATAAGGCGCGGGTGCGGCTCCTTGAGGCATTCCGGGACAATCTGGATATTCCGATGGAATTTGCCCGACGGGAGCTTGACCTGACCCTGGCGGCGATCCGCCCGATGGAGGAACGGGGACAGCTTTCAGTGAAAGTTTCCCGTGAGGAACGCGGGTTAAACCATGCAAAACTGCCGCGTCCAGCCGGACAGACCGTGCGCCTCAATGAAGAGCAGCAGGCGGCGGTTGAGCGTTTTTGTGAGGATTATGAGACGGGGAAACGTGAAACGTATCTGATTCACGGCGTTACGGGAAGTGGAAAGACAGAAGTCTACATGGAGCTGATGGCGCGTGTCCTGCGGGATGGAAAGCAGGTGATTCTGCTGATCCCGGAAATTTCGCTGACATATCAGACGGTGATGCGGTTTTACCGGCGATTTGGCGATCAGATCGCGATTCTGAATTCCCGTCTCTCTGCGGGAGAACGCTATGATCAGTGGGAACGGGCGGCGCGGGGCGAGGTTTCCGTGATGATCGGACCGCGGTCGGCGCTGTTTGCCCCATTTTCCAATCTGGGACTGATTCTGATCGACGAGGAACATGAGGGCGCCTATAAGAGCGAGACGATGCCGCGCTATCATGCAAGGGAAGTAGCGGCGGAGCGCGCCCGGCTTTCCGGGGCTTCGCTGGTCTTGGGCTCAGCGACTCCTTCTCTGGAATCGTATCTGCGGGCGCAGAATGGCGAATATGTGCTTCTGCCCCTGCATTACCGGGCAGTGGCGGGAAGTATCCTGCCGAAGGTACAGATCGCTGATATGCGTGCGGAGATGCAGGTAGGCAATAAATCGGTGTTCAGCCGGACGTTGGATGCAATGTTGACAGAGAGACTCGCACGTGGCGAGCAGGCGATGCTTTTTATGAACCGGCGCGGCTATTCCAATTTTGTTTCCTGTCGTTCCTGCGGAAAGGCGGTGACCTGTCCGCATTGTGATGTTTCCCTGACACTACACGGGAAGAACCGTCTGGTCTGTCATTACTGCGGCTATACGATTCCGCTGATGAAGCAGTGTCCGTCCTGCGGATCACCGTATATTGCCGGGTTTGGGGCCGGAACGCAGAAGATGGAAGAATTTACGAAAATTCGGTTTCCGGATGCGAGGATCCTGCGGATGGATGCGGATACAACGGCAAAAAAAGGCGGACATGAAGCGATTCTGGAGGCATTTGCAAATCGTGAGGCAGATATCCTGATCGGCACGCAGATGATTGTAAAAGGGCATGATTTTCCGGGAGTGACGCTGGTCGGAATCCTGGCGGCGGATCTTTCCTTAAATACGCCGGATTACCGCAGCGCGGAGCGGACGTTCCAGCTTCTGACGCAGGCGGCTGGCAGAGCGGGGCGCGCCGGGAAGCCCGGCGATGTGGTCATCCAGACGTACCGGCCGGAACACTATGCCGTGCAGGCGGCAGCGGCGCAGAATTATGAGCTGTTTTACAGCCATGAGATCAATTACCGGAGGCTGCTTCATTATCCACCAGTCTGCCAGATGGCTGCGGTTTATTTTGCCTGCGGCGATGAGGCGGTGCTGGATGAATGTGCGGAAATGGCGGCGCGGCGGCTGCGCGAAAGTGCCGAGTGTATCGGTCCGGTTCCGGCACCGGTATACAAAGTTAATGACATCTACAGAAAAATTTTATATATAAAGTGTGAAAAATGTGCTATACTGGATCAAATCAGGGGTCAGATTGAAACCTTGGCTGCCGCAGATACAAAATGGCAGGCGGTCCAGATTCAATACGATATATCATAGAGAGGAAGAGTGTATAAAATGGCAATCCGATCAATTAGAACTATTGGCGATGAGGTACTGAAAAAAGAGTGTAAGGCAGTGACGGAGGTAACCGATCACACACTTGAACTGATAGAGGATATGTTTGACACGATGTATTCAGCCGGTGGCGTAGGTCTGGCAGCACCGCAGGTCGGTATCCGCAAACAGATCGTAGTAATCGACGTGGAGGACGGCAACCAGTATGTCCTGATCAATCCGGTCATCGAGGAAATGTCCGGCAGCCAGACTGGTCAGGAAGGCTGCTTAAGCGTTCCGGGCAAGGCTGGTCTGGTAACCCGTCCGAGCCACGTAAAGGTACGCGCACTGAACGAAAAAATGGAAGAGTTTGTCCTGGAAGCAGATGATTTCCTGGCACGTGCGATTTGCCATGAGTGCGATCATCTGCACGGACATCTGTATGTGGAGTTGGTAGAAGGTCCGTTAGAAGATGTAGCGGCAGAGGAAGAATAAAGCACATTGGCAGAATGAGAGAGAAACAAGAGTGGGGTGACAGGCAGATATGAAGATCGTATTTATGGGAACACCGGATTTTGCGGTTCCGACACTGGAAGCGCTCTATCAGAGCCGGCATGAAGTAGCGGCGGTGGTGACACAGCCAGATAAGCCGAAGGGACGCGGCAAGGCGATGGCAATGCCGCCTGTCAAGGAAAAAGCGCTGGAATATGGAATCCCGGTGTATCAGCCGGTGCGCGTCCGCAAGGATGAGGCATTTTTTGAGGAATTGACGAAGATTCAGCCGGACGTGATCGTCGTGATTGCATTTGGCCAGATTCTGCCGGAGCGGATTCTGAACCTGCCGAAATACGGCTGTATCAACATCCATGCGTCGCTTCTGCCAAAATACCGTGGGGCAGCCCCGATTCAGTGGGCGGTCATTAATGGCGATGAGGTCAGCGGTGTGACGACGATGCAGATGGATGTCGGTCTGGACACCGGAGATATCCTGGATACCGTGGAAGTGCGCCTGGATCCGAAAGAGACAGGCGGCAGCCTGTTTGACCGCTTGAGCCTTGCGGGAGGAAAGCTGATTCTCTCCACGCTTGAGAAAGCGGAGGCGGGAATCCTGCATCCGGTTAAACAAGATGAGGCAGAGGCAACCCATGTGACAATGCTCGATAAGTCGATGGGGCAGATCGACTGGTCGATGGATGCGGCAGTGATTGAGCGCCTGATTCGCGGCTTAAATCCATGGCCGAGCGCTTATACAAAATTTGAAGGAAAAACCCTGAAAATCTGGTCGGCGGATGTCGAGGAAGATGCGGCGGGAAGACCGTCACCGGAGACATTCGGACAGGTGGTACGTGTCGGTAAAGATGCATTCTCTGTCCAGACCGGCAAAGGGCTTCTCACGATCCGGGAACTTCAGCTGGAAGGCAAGAAGCGGATGGATACGGCGGCATTTTTACGCGGATATCCGGTGGAAACGGGAGTAAAGCTCGGATAAAATGAATGCTTCAGCAGGAACTGAACTGCTACAGGCAGCCAGGCGTTTGAAAGGAGTTGGAGTGATATGTACGGATACGGATATGGATATTACAGTATGTTTGATCCGACGATGATTCTGGTATTAATTGGTGTATTTCTGTCATTAGGGGCATCTGCGAAGGTAAAAAGCACCTACGCGCGGTTTTCAAGAGTCCGGAGCATGACCGGCATGACGGGAGCCGAGGCGGCGAGACAGCTTTTAAATTCACAGGGCATCTATGATGTCCAGATCCGCCAGGTGGCAGGCAGCCTGACCGACCACTATGATCCGCGGACCAAGACCGTGAATTTATCTGAGAGTGTATATGGTTCTACTTCGGTCGCGGCGATCGGTGTTGCGGCGCATGAGTGCGGACATGCGATGCAGGATGCATCTGAGTATGTTCCGCTGCGCCTGCGCGGTTCAATGGTGCCGGTGGTCAACATCGGCGCACAGCTTTCCTGGCCTATGATCCTGATTGGTGTCCTGGTCGGCGGCATGGGATCTCCGATCGTTTCACTTGGAATTCTTTTATTTTCCTTGTCGGTGCTGTTCCAGCTGGTGACGCTTCCGGTTGAGTTCAATGCATCCGCGCGTGCGGTACGTCTGCTTGATTCAACAGGGATTCTTCGCGGGGAAGAAGTTGGATATACCAAACAGGTGCTTGGTGCGGCGGCACTGACGTATGTGGCAGCGGCGGCTGGTTCGATTTTACAGCTTCTGCGTCTGATTATATTATTTGGAGGACGACGCGATGACTGATGGAACTGCGCTGCGTGAAATAGCGGTCGAAATTTTGACCGAGATTCTGGAAAAGGGACAGTATACACATCTGGCCCTTTTTCAGGCTCTTTCTAAATATCAGTATCTGGAAAAATCAGACCGCTCGTTTTTAAAACGGATTGTGGACGGGACGGTGGAGTATAAAATCCAGATTGATTATATTATCAACGCATATTCCAAAACAAAAGTTCATAAGATGAAACCGTTTATCCGCACACTTCTGCGGATGAGCGTGTACCAGATTTATTATATGGACCGTGTACCGGATTCGGCGGCGTGCAATGAGGCGGTGCGCCTTGCGAAAAAACGCGGATTTTCCGGACTTTCCGGCTTTGTAAATGGTGTGCTGCGTTCTGTGGCGCGTGGAAAAGGCAAATTGACCTTCCCGGATGATTCAGTGCGGTATTCAATACCGGACTGGATTTTATCTCTCTGGAAGGAAAACTATGGGGCAGAGACGACGCACAGGATGGCACAGGCTGGTCTGGAGAAACGTCCGTTTATGGTGCGGTTTGCCGAGAGCCGTGCAGGGAAAGAAGAGATTCTTGCCTCCCTGTCCGCCCAGGGCGTGACGGCAGAGGAGACAGCGGCGGGAAGCGGTGTTTACCGTCTGACGGGAGTGGACTATCCAGAGAGTCTGGATGCGTTCCGCGAAGGACTAATCCGGATTCAGGATCTGAGTTCGTCGCTGGCTGGTGATGCGGCGGGTATTAAAGAGGGTGATTTTGTACTCGATGTCTGTGGGGCACCGGGTGGAAAAGGGCTTCATGCGGCGGATCTGCTGCACGGAACTGGACAGGTTGAGATCCGGGATGTGAGTGATTACAAGGTATCTTTGATCAAGGAGAATATTGCCCGCAGCGGCTGTACAAACGTCTCTGCCTGCGCCTTTGATGCGTGTGAATTCGATGCTTCGATGGAGCAGAAAGTGGATGTGGTCATTGCCGATCTGCCGTGTTCAGGACTTGGCATTATCGGACGCAAGCCGGATATCAAATACAACGCTTCAATGGATGGAATACGGGACCTGGCTGCATTGCAGAGGCAGATGCTGTCGGTGGTCTGGCAGTACGTGAAGCCGGGGGGAGTGCTGGTTTACAGCACCTGCACGGTCAACCGTCTGGAAAATGATGAAAACCGGGCATGGTTTTTAAACGAATATCCATTTGAGCCGGTTGATATCAGTGGTCGTCTGGGGATTGATTTTCAGGAAGACAGCCTGAAAGAGGGATACATCCAGCTCTATCCGGGCGTTCATCCGTGTGATGGATTTTTCATCTCTGTGATGAAAAGAAAAGGATAACTGGATGGAACAGTGTATGAATAAATATAGGAAAGACTCCGAGAGTGCATATAGGAGAGAGGGAGGCAGTCCGATATGGAAAAGCAGGATATAAAATCAATGACGCAGGAGGAACTGCGTGCCTTTTTGGTGAGTCTGGGCGAAAAACCATTCCGGACCGCCCAGATCTATCAGTGGATGCATGAAAAACTGGCATCTTCCTTTGACGATATGACAAACCTTTCCAAGGTACTCCGGCAGAAGCTGCAGGACGCGTGCGAGTATGTATCGCTGGAAAAGGTACGGGTGCAGATTTCGCAGATCGATGGAACCCGCAAGTACCTGTTCCGCCTCGCGGACGGCAATGTCATCGAGAGTGTCCTGATGCGTTATAAGCATGGAAATTCCGTTTGTATTTCCTCGCAGGTGGGGTGTCGGATGGGCTGCCGTTTCTGTGCTTCGACCCTGGACGGCTTGGAACGGAACCTGCGCCCGTCGGAGATGCTGGACCAGATTTATCAGATTCAGCGCGATACAGGCGAACGCGTTTCCAACGTGGTTGTGATGGGATCGGGTGAACCGCTGGACAATTACGATAACCTGATCCGCTTTATCCATCTTTTGACGGAGGAAGGCGGACTGCATATCAGTCAGCGGAATGTGACGGTTTCCACCTGTGGGCTGGTTCCGAAGATCCGGGAGCTGGCAGATCAGGGACTGACCATCACGCTGGCACTTTCTCTGCATGCGCCGAATGACGAGGTGCGGAAGAGCCTGATGCCGATCGCGCGTACATATGCGTTAAAGGATGTATTGGCGGCCTGTCATTACTATTTTGAAAAAACGGGACGCCGCATGACGTTTGAGTACAGCCTGGTGCAGGGAGTCAACGACAATCTGGACGAGGCGCGCGAGCTGGCGGCGTTGATTCAGGATCAGCACGGGCATGTGAATCTGATTCCGGTCAATCCGATCAAGGAGCGCTCTTATGTACAGTCGGGACGGAAAGCGATCGAAGCATTTAAGGGATGTCTGGAATCTAAGGGAATCAATGTGACAATCCGGCGCGAGATGGGGCGCGACATAGACGGTGCCTGCGGACAGCTCCGGAAGAGCTATATGGATAAAGAGCAGGAGAAAGAAGGTGCGGCGGTCAAATGAAAGCATACGCACTGACGGATATCGGAAAAATGCGTAAGGTCAATCAGGACGCCCAGTTTGCCAGCACGGAGCCGGTGGGAGAACTCTCCAACCTGTTTGTCGTGGCGGACGGAATGGGCGGTCATCAGGCGGGAGATTTCGCTTCGCGCTATCTGATCGAGCATATGCCGGAATATATCAAAGAGAGTGGTGAGAATGAGCCGGTCGCGGCGCTTCGAAAGGGGATCGAGGCAGTCAATCAGGAACTTTATTCCCTTTCCTGTGAGCGCGAGGAGCTTGCCGGCATGGGAACAACGCTGGTAGCGGCTTCCATTCAGGGAAATACACTCTACGTGGCAAACGTGGGGGACAGCCGTCTCTACCGGATTGAGCGCTCCGGCATTCATCAGATTACCCGGGATCATTCCTACGTGGAGGCGATGGTCTCGCTGGGACAGATGAGCCGCGGCAGCCGGGAATATGAGACGAAGAAAAATATCATTACCCGCGCAGTCGGGATCGGTGGGCATGTGGAGCCGGATTTCTTTGAGGTTTCACTGAACCCGGGCGATTACATACTGCTGTGTTCGGACGGGTTAACCAATATGGTGGATAATTCAGCAATTTACCGGATGGTGCTTCTGCCGGGAAGCCTGGACACCAAGGCAAGGGCGCTCACGGCGCTCGCAAACCAGAACGGCGGGAAAGATAATATCGCGGTCATATTGATTGACCCGCAGATCAAGGAGGTGAGAGAATCATGATGCTGAAACCGGGAACTTATCTGCAGGATCGCTATGAGATCCTCTCACTGATTGGTACGGGCGGCATGTCAGAGGTGTATCAGGCAAAATGCCACACTCTGAACCGTCTGGTGGCGATCAAGGTTTTAAAGGATGAGTACAGCCAGGATGCGAATTTCGTCAGCAAATTCAAGATGGAGGCGCAGGCGGCGGCAGGGCTTTCCCATCCCAATATTGTGAGTGTTTATGACGTTGTGGATGAGGGCAGTCTTCATTATATCGTCATGGAACTCATCGAGGGAATCACGCTGAAAAGCTATATTCTCAAGAAAGGTCATCTGGGCGTCAAAGAAACGATTGGAATTGCCATCCAGGTAGCGCAGGGACTGGCAGCGGCACATGACCAGCATATTGTGCACCGGGACATCAAACCGCAGAATATGATTATATCGCGTGACGGCAAGGTGAAGGTGGCGGATTTCGGTATCGCCAGAGCTGTATCGTCCCAGACGATCGGGGTCAATGCGGTCGGTTCCGTGCATTATATCTCGCCGGAGCAGGCAAAAGGAAATTATAGCGACGGACGAAGCGATCTGTATTCACTGGGAATCACGATGTATGAGATGCTAACAGGAAAACTTCCGTTTGACGGGGATACCCCGGTTTCAGTGGCACTGGCACATCTGGAAGAACCGGTGCAGCCGCCGAGCCGCATCAACCCGGAGGTGTCGGCAAGCCTGGACCGCATTATTTTAAAATGTACCCAGAAAAAGCCGGAACGCCGTTACCAGAATGCGTATGAGCTGATCGCGGATCTGCGCCATGCGCTGGTGGATCCAAACGATGATTTTCTGAAAAAAGAACCGGAATTTGATGAAAATTCCCCGACAGTCGTGCGCGGGGCAGAGGAACTGAACCGCCAGATGGAGGCACAGAGAAATCGAAATCTGGAACAGACGATGGAACATCCGGCAGTGAGTGAAAAGACCGGACCGGTTCCGACAGAAAATGAACGTGGTGAGGTAGTCTGGAAAGAGCCGGAACAGCCGGAGAAAGAGATAGAAGGTTGGCAGGAAGAAGAGACGGATGTCTATGAGGAAGAAACCTCAAGGCGCCCAGACCGTAGACGGAAGGGACGCCGTATAGAAGAAGACAGCGAGGATGTCAATCCGCAGATGGAGCGCCTGCTTACGATGATTGGAATCGGTGCAGCCGTATTGATTGTGGTGGTTGTGATTGTCATTGCTGCGAAGTTGACAGGCATCTTTAATCTGGGATCTGGTAGTCAGAAGCATCCGAAGACGACCGTTGAAGCTTCTTCGGAGGCGTCTGAGAGCGAGAGTCTGGAATCAACGGAGTGCAGGGTTCCGCCGCTGGACGGCATGACGGAGGATGAGGCGAAGACAGCATTGGAAAAGCAGTCGTTGAAAATCCGTTATGAATATGCAAAGTCGGAAACCTCTGAAAAAGGGAAGGTCATCGGTCAGAGTATTGCCAGCGGCACGGTTGTCTCGAAACAGACGGAAGTTATCGTCACGATCGGAGAAGGCAATGAGGCAATAGATTTGACGAAACTTGGACTGGAAGAGATGTCCGGCGAGGATGCAGAGACGCTTCTGGCAGAAGAAAATAAACTGACCGTAGTAGTGCAGAAAGAGAGCAGCGATACGGTTGCCTCCGGTATAGTGATCCGGTACAGCCCGTCCAGCGTGGATCCGGGCGGTACGGTGACGCTGTATGTCAGCACAGGTCCGAACGTACCGACGGTACCGATGCCGAGGATTACAGGGCTTTCAGAGGAAAATGCAAAAGTTGTTCTGGAAGCGGTCGGATTAGAGCTTGGCGAGCGCAAGGAAGCGAAGAGTTCAGAAGTAGCAAAGGGCAAGATCATCAGTCAGGATGTCCTGGAGAAAACAGATACACCGGAGGGAAGTGCCATTGGCTATACAGTCAGTCTGGGAAAAGGAACCCGCTATGTGGCGGCGATCAACGATGAATTCCAGATGAGTGAACTGTTTGGACCAAGTTCCGGAGATACGCATATCCGCGTCAGTATTGTGATGAAGCAGACGATTGCCGGCAATACTGTGACTAAGACGGTCATGGAACCGAGGGAGATCGGCGGCGATATCACGCTTCCGATTCATTATAATATCGAGGGAGCGGACGGTGTGCAGACAGGCGAGCTGCAGATCCTCGATCTGACGAACGATCGGGTTCTAAAAACGTATCAGCTTGAATTTGTGGAAGTTTCAGATAATTAATAAGAGGTAGTTGTAAGGTACAGATATGCAGGGAAAGATAATTAAAGGGATCGGCGGTTTCTATTATGTACACGACGGTATTGGAAAGGTATATGAATGCCGTGCAAAGGGAATTTTCCGAAATCGCGGCATCAAGCCGCTGGTAGGCGATGACGTGGAGATCAGTGTTCTCGATGAGGAGAAGGCGACAGGCAATCTCGATGAGATCCTTCCTCGTAAAAACCGTCTGATCCGCCCGGCGGTTTCAAATGTTGATCAGGCGGTGGTGGTTTTTGCCATCACCGATCCGATGCCAAATTTAAACCTTCTCGATCGCTTCCTCGTCATGATGGAACGGCAGGAAGTTCCGGTCAGCATCTGTTTCAACAAGATCGATCTGGTCGATGCAGCCGAGCAGGAGAAGCTGCGTGCAATCTATGAACCGGCGGGCTATCCGGTGCATTTTATCAGCACCTACGAAAAATCAGGGCTGGAGGAGTTTCATCGGTTGATCATTGGGAAAACAACGGTCTTGGCAGGACCTTCGGGTGTCGGAAAATCGTCGATCACGAACTTTATCCAGCCGGAGGCACAGATGGAGACGGGCGGTATCAGTGAGAAGATCCGCCGGGGCAAACATACGACGCGCCATTCAGAACTGTTTTTCGTGGAAGAGGGCACCTATATGATGGATACGCCGGGATTCAGTTCTCTCTATATCGAGGATCTGGAGCCGGAGGCGCTCAAGGACTTTTTCCCGGAATTTGAGGCATATGAGGATGAATGCCGTTTCTTAGGCTGTGTCCACATTGGCGAGCGCGAATGCGGCGTCAAGACGGCGGTGCAGGAGCATAAGATCGGGCAGAGCCGGTATGACAATTACCGTTTGATGTATCAGGAATTAAAAGAGAAAAAGAAATACGGCAGAAGCAGCCGTTGACGGTATTATACAAGAAATTGGGAGGAAAGAACCATGATTATATTATCACCTTCGATTCTGGGGGCAGATTTTACGAAGCTGGGAGAGCAGGTCGCTGAGGTGGACAAGGCAGGCGCACAGTACATCCATCTGGATGTGATGGATGGCGCGTTTGTGCCGAGTATCTCCTTTGGAATGCCGGTGATTAAGAGCCTGCGCCCGGTGACGGATCGTGTGTTTGACGTACACATGATGGTGGAAGAACCGGGACGTTATGTAGAGGATATCAAAAAAGCGGGGGCGGATCTGATCTGTGTGCATCAGGAAGCCTGTCTTCATCTGGACCGCACGATCGCGCAGATCCGTGAGGCAGGGCTGCAAACAGGTGTAGCGTTAAATCCGGCGACCCCGGTTGAGACACTGGATGTTATTTTGCCGGAGGTGGACATGGTTCTTCTGATGACGGTCAACCCGGGATTTGGCGGTCAGAAATTTATTCCATATACGGTAGAAAAAATCAAGAAGCTGCGCGCAATGTGCAGCGAGAGGGGACTTTCCACCCGCATTGAGGTGGACGGCGGAATCACGCCGGACAATGTGCGGACGGTATTAGAGGCAGGAGCCGATGTGATCGTGGCGGGAAGCGCCGTATTTAAGGGAAACCCGGCTGGGAATGTAAAAACATTTTTAAATATTTTTCAGGAATTTGAACAGGGATGATGAAGATGAAGCGTTGTTTGATTGTGACAGGCGGAACGATTGATATTGCGTTTGCGAAAGATTTTCTCTCACAGCGCTCGTATGACTATGTAATTGCGGCAGATGCGGGGCTGGAGGTTCTGCGCCCGCTGCATATTTCTCCGAATGCGGTGGTCGGCGATCTGGACACGGTGGATAAAAAGGTTCTGGAAGAATATCAGAACCAGCCGGGCATCGAATTTGAGATCCATAAACCGGAGAAGGATGAGACGGATACGGAGCTGGCGCTTTTGACGGCGGCGCGCCAGGGCTGTGAGGCAGTTGATATCCTGGGGGCGCTGGGCGGCCGTATGGATCACGCCATCGGCAATATCCAGCTGATGTATCAGTTTTTCTGCCAGGGAATGGAAGTGAATATTTATGATGCCCGCAACCGCCTGTATCTTCTGGGCGGGCATAAGGTATTTCACCGGGAAGAGGTGTATGGAAAATACATTTCGTTCCTGCCGATGACCGAGACTGTCGAGGGACTGACGCTGCGGGGATTTAAATACCCGCTCCAGCGGCGGACGATCGGGCTGGGGACGAGTCTCTGCATCAGCAATGAACTCAAACGGGAAGAGGGCATTCTGGAGCTGGAGAAAGGCGTCCTTTTGTGCGTGGAGGCACATGATTAATCCGGATAAAAAAGTGGCAAGTTATAACTGACCTGCTTAAAATGATAAAAACTGTATGTTTTTCAGGGGACAAGATTGTGCTATGATGAGTCCAATAACAAGGGAGGATGAAACATCATGGCAAACAAATCAAATCAGGCTTACAAAATCGCGATGGTCGGTCTGCTGGCAGCTCTCTCCTATGTCGTATTTACATACGGACAGGTGAAGATCACACTTCCGGGCGGCGATGCAACTTCCATTCATCTGGGAAATGCAGTCTGTGTCATCGGGGCACTCTTAGTCGGCGGCTTTTACGGCGGTTTGGGAGGTGCTATCGGCATGACGATAGGTGACCTTCTCGATCCGGTTTATATTGTATATGCACCGAAGACATTTATCTGCAAACTCTGCATCGGACTGATCGCCGGATTCGTAGCACATCGTCTGGGCAAGATTGACCGGAGCACCGATAAGAACCACATCCTTGGTTTTACGATTGCAGCAGCGGTGGCAGGTCTTTTGTTCAACGTCATTGCAGATCCGCTGATCGGATATTATTATAAACTCTGGATCATTGGTAAACCGGCGGCAGAGCTCACACTTGCATGGAATATCGCAGCGACTTCGATCAATGCGGTGACATCTACGATTGCGTCTGTTGTTATATATATGGCAGTTCGTCCGGCACTCCGCAAGGCAGGTTTTCTGGATGCATTGTCTGTAGAAGCGAGAGCATAAGGCAATTTTATCTCAGTCGAGAAGAATTAAAATGAAATACATACAGGAGACTGTGGTTGGGCAGAATGGGAAAAACATCTGTCCGGGCGCAGTCTCCTTGTTGCGTCATTAGAGTGTGCGGCTTATGAAACACAAATGCATAGATACACGCTTGTAGAAACCAGAATCATGCCACAGGCAGTCGTATCTGCTGCGAGAATATGTTAGATTATAAAGTTGCTTAAAATCTAAGAAAATGAGGAAAAATTATACATGGAAGGAATTCAGAAGAAAATAGCGGTTTTAAATGACCTGTCAGGCTATGGGCGCTGTTCGCTGACGGCGGCGATGCCGGTTATCAGCGCCCTCAAGGTACAGTGCTGTCCGGTGGTGACGGCGGTGCTGTCCAATCACGCGGGATATCCGGAATGCTATATGGATGATTATACCGATCGGATGGAGGCATACCTGGAGCCGTGGCGGAAGATGGGATTTGAGATGGACGGAATCATGACTGGATTCTTAGGTTCCGCCAGACAGGCGTCGATCGTGGCAGATTTTATCCGGGATTTCAAACGGGAAAATACGCAGGTTTTGGTAGATCCGACGATGGGCGACCACGGACATCTCTACAGCGTCTGTGACGAGGATCTGATCGAGGCGATGCGGGAGCTGATGCAGTATGCGGACGTTGTCACGCCAAATCTGACGGAAGCCTGTGCCCTGACGGACACGCTGTATCAGGAAAATGGATGGAGTAAGCGCAAGCTCTCAGATCTGACCTGGAAGCTTCACCTTTTGGGCGCGCGGTCAGTCATTTTGACAGGCGTGGTCAAGGGCAAACAGATCCTCAACGTGATCCATGAGCGCGGCAAGGAGCCGGTCTTTCATGCAACTAAATTTGTGGCGGGCAATTACCACGGAACCGGGGATGTCTTTGCAGCAGTCATCGGTGCCAGCATGGTGCGAGGTGTGCCGATGGAGGAAGCCGTCAGACGGGCGGCAGCTTTTACAAAAAAATGTGTGGAAAAGACAGAAGAACTTGGTGCCCCGGAGCAGGACGGACTGTGCCTGGAGGCGTGTCTGTCCTATTTGACGAAGTTGAGTTAAATATAATGGGCAGTCTATCCTGTTTTGTTTCAAAATGCAAAAATGATGTTACTGGGCACGTATGCGTGAACAATAACAAAATGATTTGAAGAACAGAGGAACTCTTGAAACAGGGCTTTTCATTCGTACAAAGTTGTAGTATAATTATAACTAGTTTTCGTGCAGTTAATTGCATAACAGTAGGAGGAAGATATGTTAGATCTTAAATTCGTCAGAGAAAATCCTGACATTGTAAAGCAGAATATTAAAAATAAGTTCCAGGACAAGAAAATTCCGCTGGTAGATGAGGTAATTGAGCTGGATGCCAAGAACCGTGCAGCGAAGAAGGAAGCAGACGATCTGCGTGCGAACAAGAACAAGATTGCAAAACAGATCGGCGCTCTGATGGGTCAGGGAAAGAAAGAGGAAGCAGAAGAGCTGAAGAAACAGGTAGCAGAGCAGTCTGCCCGCCTGTCTGAGCTGGAAGAGCAGGAGAAGGATCTTGGCGAGCGCATCTTAAAGATTATGATGACCATCCCGAACATCATTGATCCGAGTGTTCCGATCGGTAAAGACGACAGCGAGAACGTAGAGATCGAGCGCTTCGGCGAGCCGGTTGTACCGGATTTCGAGATCCCGTACCACACCGAGATTATGGAGAAATTTAACGGCATCGATCTGGACAGTGCCAGAAAGGTAGCTGGAAATGGTTTCTATTACCTGATGGGCGATATCGCAAGACTTCATTCTGCTGTTATCGCATATGCAAGAGATTTCATGATTGACCGTGGATTTACCTACTGTATCCCGCCGTTCATGATCCGCAGCAATGTTGTAACCGGCGTTATGAGTTTCGATGAGATGGATGCGATGATGTACAAGATCGAGGGCGAGGATCTTTACCTGATCGGTACCAGCGAGCACTCTATGATCGGTAAATTCATTGATACCGTAGTTCCGGAGGAAGAGCTTCCGAAGACACTGACCAGCTATTCTCCGTGTTTCCGTAAAGAGAAGGGCGCTCACGGCATCGAGGAGAGAGGCGTATACCGCATCCACCAGTTTGAGAAACAGGAAATGATCGTAGTCTGCAAACCGGAAGACAGCAAGATGTGGTATGACAAACTGTGGAAGAACACCGTGGACCTGTTCCGTTCCATGGATATTCCGGTTCGTACTCTGGAGTGCTGCTCCGGAGACCTGGCTGATCTGAAAGTAAAATCCGTTGATGTAGAGGCATGGTCCCCGCGTCAGAAGAAATATTTCGAGGTTGGAAGCTGCTCCAACTTAGGTGATGCACAGGCAAGACGTCTGAAGATCCGTGTCAACGGCAAAGACGGCAAATACTTTGCACACACCTTGAACAACACTGTAGTAGCTCCGCCGCGTATGCTGATCGCATTCTTAGAGAACAACCTGCAGGCAGACGGTTCTGTCCGCATTCCGGAGGTTCTGCGTCCGTATATGGGTGGTAAGAGCGAGATTCGCTAAGTTCATTTGAGTCCAGTAAAAAAACGCCATGGGTTGTGTGCCTGTGGCGTTTTTTACTGGACTCATTGTGAATTGCAGAAATATAGACATTGTCTTTTTTCAGGCGGCATTATGATGGCAGTTCTTCCAGCTGATTCGACGGCGTCGCCATCATCGAATAATTCGTATGATAAATCACAAATCCCGGAGCAGCGCCCGCTACTTTTTTGACCTGCTTTTTCTGTACATAATCGATCTCAACTTTTTCATTTTCCCGTCCCTTGGAATAGTAGGCAGCCAGCCCGGCAGCTTCCTCGAAGGTGCGGTCCGGAAGCTCTTTTCCTTCGGATTTCACAATGACATGGGAACCCGGAATTCCTTTTGCGTGGAACCACCAGTCATTTCCAGTCGCGATCTTGAAGGTCAGCTCCTCATTCTGGTAGTTGTTTTTGCCGACGTAGATATGGAATCCGTCGGAGGAAAGGTAGTGGAATGGGCGGCTTGTGATTTTCATTTTCTTTCCAGCCGGACCGTGCTTTTTGATGAAGCCATATTCCGTCAGCTCCTGCTTGATCTGGGTCAGATCTTCCTCCTTTAAGGCAATATCGAGGGAGGTACTGATGGATTCGAGGTGCTCGATCTCCTGCTTCGTCTCCTCAATGAGCTGGCTCTGAGCCTCGAAAGTACGTTTGAGCTTTCCATATTTGTCAAAATACTTCTGCGAATTTTCGCGGGCGGTCAGCTGCGGGTCAAGCGGGATCTTGACCTCTTTTCCTGTGTAGTAGTTCGTGCAGACAAGTTCTTTTTCGCCGCCGGTCAGCTCATAACCGTAGGTGTTTAACAGCTCGCCGTAGAGCTTGTATTTATCCCGTTTTTCGGTGTCCTTTAACTGTTTCTGCTGCAAATCGTATTTTTTATAATTGCGCTCCAGGGCAGTCTGGACGATCCGGCGCAGATCCGAGGATTTCTGGCGGATTCGTGTGATAACGTTCTTGGACGCATAGTAGGTCTCCAGCACTTTACTGATCGAATCAAAGTGTTCGACCTGATATTCCGGCGGGAACGAGGTCAATGGGAGAGCGGCAAATTCCATTGGCTCATCTTCACGGTATACGATGCAGGGCGAGAACTGTCCATTTTTGATGGATTCCATTGCCAGTTCCAGCGTGTGCCCGAGGTGCGTGCGCTCCAGCTCATTCAGTTCCGATGCGGGGCGGTCGGCATCGATCGATGCCTCATAGCAGAATTCTTCTGCCATGACCGGGCTGATACCGGTGAAATTCGTGTAAATGGCCTTTCCTGCCGGTGCCGGTGACTGTGCCAGAATGGCGGCGAAATCATCGGCAGATGCAGTCAGCGGATCCTGCTTCGCGACCGTCTGCGGGAGGAAATATTGCCGTCCCGGCAGAACCTCGCGCACGGAGCTGACCTGCACGGAGATATGTTTGATACTGTCGAGGATCGTGCCGTCAGGGCTGCAGAAAATGATATTGCTGTATTTTCCCATCAGTTCGACGATAAGCAGCTTGCGGCAGAGGTCACCCATCTCGTCCAGATGTTCGATCTCAAAATGAATACAGCGTTCCAGACCCGGCTGGCTGACCGACACGATGCGTCCGCTTCCGATGTGCTTGCGAAGCAGCATGCAGAAATTCGGGGCAGTCATCGGTCCCTGCTTGTTGGTATCCGTCAGATATGCCAGCGGAAGACTTGCGTTGACCGAGAGAAGAAGCCGTTTCGTCTCCCGGAAGTTCTTTATGGTAAAAAGAAGTTCATCGCGCTCGGTCTGCGTGATCTTTGCGATCTTGCCGCCGGTAAGCGCGTTACTAAACTCCTTAACCAGGTTTGCGATTACAATTCCGTCAAATGCCATGGTTTTGGTGCTCCTTTATTTGTGTAGTATCTACTATTATAATGAAAGAAGACACGAAAAACAATCACTTTTAAATTCGGTTGACGCTTGCGGCGATTTGCATTATAATACCATTATCTATGGATGAAAGAGAGAGGCGTCACTATGCTTAAAAGTATGACTGGATTTGGCCGATGCGAGATGGCAACGGATGAATATAAGATTTCTGTGGAGATGAAGGCGGTAAACCACCGTTACCTGGATCTCAGCATTAAGATGCCGAAGAAATTTAATTACTTTGAGGCGGCGATTCGCGCGCAGCTCAAGAAATACATTCAGCGGGGAAAGGTAGATGTCTTTATTTCCTATGAAGATTATACGGATGAGAAGATGTCCTTAAAGTACAATCGTTCCCTGGCCGGCGAGTATATGGATTATTTCCGTCAGATGGCGGACGAGCTTGGGATTCCGAATGACGCGACGGTGATGCGTCTTGCACGGTGTCCGGAGGTCTTTACGATGGAGCAGGCGCCGGAGGACGAGGAGCATATGTGGCAGATTCTCGAAAAGGCGATCGGCGAGGCGGCAGAGAAATTTGTCGAGACACGCACACGCGAGGGTGAGAATCTGAAGCAGGATCTGCTTGGCAAGCTGGACTATATGGTAACGCTGGTCGATCAGATTGAAGAACGTTCCCCGAAGATCGTGGAAGAATACCGGGCGAAACTGGAAGATAAGGTGAAAGAGCTTCTGGAAGGAAGCAGCGTCGATGAAGGCCGGATTGCGGCAGAGGTTGTGATTTTTGCAGATAAGATCTGCACCGATGAGGAGACGGTCCGCCTGAGAAGCCATATCGAGGCGACCCGCAAGGAGCTGACGGCGGGCGGAAGCGTCGGACGTAAGCTGGATTTCATTGCACAGGAGATGAACCGCGAGGCGAATACGATCCTTTCCAAGGCAAACGATCTGGAGGTTTCCGATTGTGCGATTGCACTCAAGACAGAGATCGAAAAAGTCAGAGAGCAGATTCAGAATATTGAATAGCCGATCATGCTGGAAGAGGTATTCACGGAAAGCTGCCGTTGGCGGTGAAAATACGGAGAATATGAAATATTGTAATAATAGATAGAATTTAGAAAGCAGGCGAAATATATGGATAATCAGGGAGTACTGGCAGTTATATCCGGATTTTCAGGGGCAGGCAAGGGAACATTGATGCGTGCATTGCTGGAGCGGTATGACAATTATGCCCTTTCCATCTCCGCGACCACCCGCGCACCGCGCGAGGGCGAGGTTGATGGAAGAGAGTATTTCTTTAAGACCCGGGAAGAGTTCGAACAGATGATCGAACACGATGAGCTGGTCGAATACGCCCAGTATGTCGGAAACTATTACGGCACACCGAAGGAGTATGTGTTTTCCAACCTGAAAGCGGGCAAGGATGTCCTTTTGGAGATTGAGATTCAGGGTGCCCTGAAAATCAAGAAGAAATTCCCGGAGGCAGTTCTCATTTTTGTCACGCCGCCGAGTGCCGGGGAGCTTAGAAACCGGCTGGCAGGTCGTGGAACCGAGACACCTGAGAAGATTGCCGCACGGCTTTCGAGAGCAGCGGAGGAGTCCAAGCAGATGGATGACTACGATTTCATTCTGGTGAATGATGAGGTAGACCGCTGTGTAGAAAAAATGCACGCACTGATTCAGGCGATGCATGCCAGAACAGAAAATCACAAGACTTTGATTGAAAAAATAAAAGAAGAGATGAAGCAATTCTGAAAGGAGAAAGATGTATTATGATGCTGCGTCCGTCATATCTTGACTTAATTAATGTTGTAAACAAAGAGGCTGAGCCGGGGAAAGAACCGCTGATTCAGAGCCGTTACTCCATCGTAATTGCGACTGCAAAGCGTGCAAGACAGCTGATCGCCGGTGATGAGGCACTGGTCATTGAGAATGGAAGAAAACCGCTTTCGATCGCGATCGACGAGCTGTACCATTCTAAGGTTAAAATTGTAGCAGAGAACGATTCCCCGGAGGAAGAGGTCTAAAAGGTGACAGAAGACCGTCCCGTGTTCATTATGTACATGGAGATGGTCTTTTCTTAGATATAGATTTTTTGTGACGGTTCAAATCGATTATGGTTACAGAAATTTTTTAAATATGGTATTAGGAGAGAATTGAATGAAATTACTTTGTATATCCCTTGGCTGCGATAAAAACCTGGTTGATGCAGAGCGTATGCTGGGTTCGCTGAGCCAGGACGGGTACACGTTTACCGATGACGAGCAGGAGGCAGATGTCATTCTGGTCAATACCTGTTGCTTTATCAACGATGCCAAGGAGGAGAGTGTCAACACTATCTTAGAGATGGCAGAGTACAAAAAGAGCGGAACCTGCAAGGCGCTCTTAGTCAGCGGCTGTATGGCACAGCGTTACAAGGAAGAGATCCTGCAGGAGGTGCCGGAGGTGGACGGTATTCTCGGTACGACCAGCTATGATGAGGTCAGCAAGGTGCTGGCGGAGGCGCTGAAGGGCGAGAGGGTATCTGATTTCCACGATTTGTCCGAACTTCCGGAGACGAAGATGCGGAGCAAACGTCTGGTGACGACCGGCGGACATTATGCTTTTTTAAAGATTTCCGAGGGCTGTAACAAACGGTGTACCTATTGTATTATCCCGTCCCTGCGTGGACCGTACCGCAGTGTGCCGATGGAGCAGCTTCTCGCAGAGGCAAAGGAGCTTGCGGATCAGGGTGTGAAGGAACTGATTCTTGTCGCACAGGAGACGACGCTTTACGGCGTGGATTTGTATGGAGAGAAGACCCTGCCGAAACTTTTACATGAACTGGCACAGATCGATGGAATCGAATGGATCCGCATCCAGTACTGTTATCCGGAGGAGATCACCGAGGAGTTGATTCAGGCGATCAAGACGGAAGAAAAAGTCTGTCATTACCTGGATATTCCAATCCAGCACGCGAGCGATGCCGTTCTCAAGCGGATGGGACGCCGCACGAATCAGGCGGAGCTTCGGGAGCGGATCGCACATCTGCGGGAAGAGATCCCAGATATTGCACTCCGCACGACCTTAATTTCCGGTTTCCCGGGTGAGACACAGGAGGATCATGAGGAACTGATGCGGTTCGTCGATGAGATGGAATTTGACCGCCTGGGCGTGTTTGCATACTCTGCAGAAGAGGACACACCGGCAGCCGGATATCCGGATCAGGTACCGCAGGAGGTCAAGGAAGACCGCCGCGACGAGATCATGGAGCTGCAGCAGGAGATTGCCTTTGAGAAAGCCGAGGATATGAAAGGCCGTGTGCTTGAGGTTATGATCGAGGGAAAAGTGGCAGACGAGAATGCTTTCGTGGGACGTACCTATAAAGACGCGCCGAACGTAGATGGTTTGATTTTTGTCAATGCGGATGTTCCGCTGATGTCCGGCGATTTCTGCCGTGTCCGCGTAACGGGAGCACTCGAATATGATTTGATAGGAGAGTTGGCTGATGAATTTACCGAATAAGCTTACGACGCTTCGCGTCATCATGATTCCGTTTTTTGTGTTTTTCCTTCTCTGGCAGAATGGTGAAAACCATACCTTCCGTATGATTGCACTGGCACTGTTTATCATAGCCAGCCTGACCGATCTTCTGGATGGAAAGATTGCCAGAAAGTACAATCTGGTTACGAACTTTGGAAAATTTATGGATCCGCTCGCGGACAAGCTTCTAGTGTGCTCGGCGCTCATCTGCCTGATTGAGCTGAACGCGCTTCCAGCCTGGATGGTTATCATCATCATCAGCCGGGAGTTTATCATCAGCGGATTCCGTCTGATCGCCTCGGACAACGGAGTTGTCATCGCCGCCAGCTATTGGGGCAAATTTAAGACGACGTTTCAGATGGTATCAGTGGTGTTATTGATTCTGGATATTCCGGCGCTTGCGTTTGTCACGACGATCTGTGTCTGGATCGCGCTGCTGCTGACGATTGTGTCACTTGTTGATTATATTTACAAGAATCATAAAATACTGACAGAAGGGAGTATCTGATATGATAGTCGAACTGATCTCGGTAGGAACAGAGCTGCTGCTTGGCAATATCGTCAATACCAATGCGCAGTATTTATCGGAAACGTGTGCAAAGCTGGGGCTTAACGTCTATTACCAGACGACGGTAGGGGACAACCGAGCGCGCATGACAGAAGTTTTCCGGACGGCGCTCTCGAGAGCCGATCTCGTTATCATCGGCGGCGGTCTGGGACCGACGGAGGATGATATCACGAAGGATGTCTGCGCGGAGCTGATGGGAATGTCGTTAGTCGAGGATCCGGAGGTGCGGGCACATCTGGAGGACTGGTACCGGCAGCGCAAGCGCACCGATATTCCGGATAGCAACTGGCGTCAGGCGCTGGTGCCGGAGGGCGCGGTGGTATTTTCCAACACAAACGGAACAGCTCCGGGACTTGCCCTGGAGAAAAACGGTAAGACCGCGATTCTTCTTCCGGGACCGCCGAACGAACTGTATCCGATGGTGGAAGATCAGGTTTGTGCCTATATTCAGAAACGCTCTGACTGTGTGATCTATTCCCAGATGCTCAAAATCTGCGGATACGGGGAGAGCAAGGTGGAGGAGATGCTTCTCGACCTCATCGACCAGCAGACGAACCCGACGATTGCGACCTATGCAAAGACGAAAGAAGTACATCTGCGCGTGACCGCGAGAGCCGAGAGCGAAGACGCGGCAAAACAGCTGTTAAAACCGGTTATCAAAGAGATCAAGAAACGGTTCGGTAATGCGGTTTACACGACGGATGAGCATGAGAATCTGGAGGATGTCGTTGTCCGCCTCTTAAAGAAATACGACCTGACTGTGACAACCGCAGAGTCCTGCACAGGTGGTCTGATCGCCGGACGCATCGTCAACGTGCCGGGGGCTTCAGAGGTCTTTAACGAGGGATACGTGACGTATTCCAATAAGGCAAAGAAAAAGATCCTGGGCGTCAGTAAGGCGACCCTGAAAAAATACGGCGCGGTCAGCGAACAGACGGCGCGTGAGATGGCTGCAGGCGGTGTATTTACGACGGATGCGGATGCCTGTATCGCTGTGACCGGCATCGCCGGACCGGACGGCGGAACCGAGGAGAAACCGGTGGGACTCGTCTATATCGCATGTTATATGAAGGATAAAGTCAAAGTAGAGGAATACCATTTCCGCGGAAACCGCGAGAAGGTGCGTGAGCAGACGGTGATTCAGGCGCTGGATCTGCTGAGACGGTCGATTATTAAGAATTATAAAAAAGATTGATCACGTAAAGGAGGGAGAGCTGACAGGCGGGGAGAAATAGCCGGAAACGTGCTGTTTTTAGAGCGCCATGGATCAGGCTCTCCTTTTTTAGGAGGCGGGGACGATGATTTGGTATAAATATCTGTATCTGGGAGAAACTGCTAAAAAGCATCGTTTTTCGATTCTACAGAAACTCCGCCTCGGAAAGGTACAGCCGGGCGTTCACGTGATCACGCCTGCCTCAGGCGGACACAACCTGCTTGACATCCTGCCTGCCTATGTGCTCCGGCAGAATTATTACCGGGAGCAGGCGGATCTGCTGATCGTAGGGGTCGGCGCGAGCTACCAGGATGCCGTGGAGACGGTGGGGCGGATTGTGGATGAGACGTACCGCGAGACGGGTGGATTTGATGTGAAGACGTATCTGAGAGAGAAGGAAGACAGGCTGAGGAAAAAGAGGTAAGTATTTTGCAGCCTTTTATGAAGTTTTTTTGGACTGAAAATGTCTTTTGACCCCAACATCATATGATACAGAGCTGATACATGAATTTGTCAATGAAAGAATAAGAAGTGGGAGGGGATGGAGTGCTGCATATTTTGTTCATAATCTTGAAAATACTCGGAATCCTGCTTCTTGTCATTCTGGGACTGTTGTTTCTGTGCCTGATGGCGGTTTTATTTGTCCCGATTCGATACCGGGGGAACGGAAGCTACCACAGTATCAAGGATTTTGGCGTGCATCTGCATATCCATTGGCTGCTTCATGCGGTGTCGCTGCGGATTGCTTATGAAAATGGGCTTCGATATGCGGTTAAGTTGTTTGGATTCCGGATTTTCGGGAGTGAGAGTGAAGAGAAAGATACGGAATCTGGGCGTGTGCGGGAAGGCACGCAGGCAGCGGATTCGGATGAGCTGGAATTTGTAAGTGCGCAGGAGAAAACAGAGGATGATGATTTAGACACCGGTGAACTGATTTTGCGGGCGGAAGCAGCATCGGAGAAGACAGACGCCGCGATCGAGAAAGCGGAGGAAACTGCCAGGCTGCTGGAGGAGGCGGTGAAGAGACGGAGTGCGCAGAGGGAGGCGGAAATGTCTCCAGCTGTGAAGAATGCAGATGCATTTCCAGATGTGAAGGAGGCGGGAGTGTCCGAGGCAGAAGGAGAAACGCATCGGGCAAAGAATGAATTAAAATCAAATCCCAGCCAGGAAAAGCGTGAATCGTTCCTTCCTAGAATCATTAGCTGGTTCAAACAAAAATGGAGCGCCCTGCGGCAATCCCTCTCAAAGCTGCTTACCCGAATCAACAACCTGGAGCACAAACGCCAATCCGTCCTTGCATTTATAGAAAATGAAGAAAATCAGAAGTCATTTCGCCTGATCAAACGCCAGCTCATGCGAGTTCTGCGGCATATATTTCCCAGAAAGCTGTCCGGGCAGGTTACGTTTGGCGTGGAGGATCCTTATTTGATGGGACAAATTTTGAGTGTGGCGGCTTTTTTGTATCCAGTTTACGGAAAGAAGATTGATTTGACTCCGGTCATGGATGCAAATGCGCTGGACGGGGAGCTTTCGTTCCGGGGCAGAGTCCAGATTGGCGTGCTGGCATTGATGGCGCTTCGGATCTGGATGGATAAGAATGTACGGACACAGGTTTATAAATATAGAAACCGAGGAGGAAGATAATATGGCAGACAATCAGTTTGCATCGACAATCGGTGCATTATTTCAGGGTATGGATGAGTTCGTCACGACAAAGACAGTCGTGGGAGAGCCGGTGACAGTTGGCGATGCGATTATACTTCCACTCGTGGATGTAACCTGCGGCATGGCGGCGGGCGCGTTTGGTCAGTCGGCGAAAGAGAAGAATGCGGGCGGCATGAGCGCCAAGATGACGCCGAGCGCGGTGCTGGTCATTCAGAATGGCATGACGAAGGTGGTCAATATCAAGCATCAGGATGCATTGACCAAGGTTCTCGACATGGCACCGGATCTCGTCAATAAATTTGTCGGCGGAAGCACCGGACCGATCGATGCGGAGACGATGCAGACAGCTGAGAAAATGGCGGGCGAGATGGAAGAGAAGAAATAAAGAAATTAAAATCAAAACGCTTCATAGAATGATCATAGCACACGATCGAATGTCAGATGTCTCTGGCAATGATCGCCTGCTATTTAACTTCTTTTGAAAACAGACATTTCAGAGAGGTATCATTCTATGAAGCGTTTATTTGGTTTAGTCCTTTTTTCAATGGGATTTGGCATGACCCTGGTGCTCATTTTCCCAAAGAATTTTCTATGGGTCAGCATCGCCATTTCTCTGATGATTGTCGGGTACAATATGTTTTGCCGATGAGATTCTATGCTTTTTCAAGCGGCAGAATCACTGTAAAGCAGCTACCCTCGTCCACCTGGCTGGATACCTCGATGGTACCGTGCATCAGGTCGATGATCCGTTTCGTGATGGAAAGTCCCAGCCCGTTGCCCTTTTCATTGGGATCAGAGTTCCTGCTGTAAAATTTTTCAAAGATCCGTTTCATCGTGGCGTCATCCATGCCGACGCCGGTATCGCGGATGGAGACACGCACCTTATCTCCTGTGATAACGAGTTTGGCAGAAAGCATACCGCCAGCCGGGGTGAATTTGATGGCATTTTGCAGGAGATTGATCCAGACCTGCTGCAGCATCTCACAGTTGCCGTAAAATTTGCACGCCGTCAAATCAACGTCGAGATTCAGATGCTTTTTCTCCCAGAGCGGTTCCAGCAGAAGAATCGCCTGACGGATTTGTTCGTCGAGGCTGAACTTCGTGCGGCCAGTCACGATCTCCTGCTTTTCCAGGCGGGAAAGCAGAAGAATGTTGCCGGTCATCGTGGTAAGCTGGCGCGTGCTGTCGATGATGATGCGCGTGTATTCATTCCGGTCCGCCTCTGAGAGAGATGGATCCTGCAGCAATGTCGCATAGCCCTCGATGGCGGCGAGCGGTGTCTTGAACTCATGGGAAACCGTGGTCACGAAATCATTTCGCAGCGATTCGATGCTGTTTAACTCCTGCACCATACGGTTAAAATTGTCGGTTAGTTCACAGATCGCCTGCAAAGACTTCGAATTTGGCACATGAACAGAAAAGTCTCCGTCTGCTACCTGCTTAGCGGCAAGGCTTATGGAACCGATCGGGCAGAGGATTTTCGACCAGAGGAACAGCGACAGCGCGATACTGAATGCAAGGCTGCTCAAAAATGACATCAGACGCGGAAAATTCGGACCGAAAATCCGAAAAACTTCGTGTTTATCTGTTCCGCTTGTGAGCAGCGAGACAAAATATCCGGTCAGCATCGGTATCAACGAGGACACCAGGAAGAAAAAGACCAGGAGGGTCAGCCAGTAGAGTGGAATCTGGAAATATTTGGTAAAGTTCTTGCTGATCATGCTTCTGTTTTCACCGCCTTATAGCCGAGACCCCGCACGGTCATGATGATAAAATCATCGCAGTTTTTAAACCGTTCGCGCAGCCGGTTGACATGCACATCGACCGTCCGTTCGTCGGTTGTCGAGTCAAGCCCCCAGATTTCGTCCATGAGCTGCTGCCTCGTGAAAATCTTATTTGGATAAGAAAGTAATTTATATAGAAGATAAAATTCTTTCTGCGGCAGAAGCGTCTCCTGCCCGTTGACCGTGACCGTCAGTGCATCGTAGTCGAGAATCGTATTTTGGCAGACAATCCGATGCTCCGTCGCGATCTTGGCGCGTTTGAGCAGGGCGCCAACCCGCAGAACCATCTCATTGACATCGATCGGCTTCACCATGTAGTCATCCGTGCCTGCCTGAAAGCCGCGCTGCTTGTCTTCAAAGCGCTCTTTGGCGGTGATAATCAGGATCGGCATCGTAAATCCACTCGTCCGCAGGTGATCAATCAGTTCATATCCGTCCATTCCGGACATCATAATATCCGAAATAATGAGATCTACATATTCAGAATCTAAAAGAGATAATGCTTTTTCGCCGCTTTCTGCCGGAAGCGCCAGATAACCATTGTTGGTGAGTACCGTGCAGAACAGGGAACGCAGTTTCGCATCATCTTCTACCACGAGAATGTGACACATATCCGTAAAACCTCCCTATAATTCAATTAAAAAGATGTAATATCATAAGTACTCATAGTATACCACATAAGTTTAAACTGATTGTGAACGGTGCAACACATTTTTTTCACGGTTCGTTTACATTCAGTTTATATGTAGTTGAAACTCGTTTAAAAATGGGATGTTATACTAGGGACAATCAGGAAAAACCAGAAAGGAATATGCGAAATGAGTAAACGATCTTCTCTGATGGAAGCGGCAAAACAGAATAAAAAGAAAACAGCCATCATCGCGGTGGTGGTGGTGCTCGTACTTGCGGCGCTTTTTATGCGTTTCAAGGGTGGCAGCAAAGGAGGTTCAGGCGGCGGTCCGGGCGGTCCGGGCGGTATGCAGGACACGCAGATAGACAATGTGGCGACGGTTGCGGCTGAGAATCCAAAGAGCGGAACGATCGAGCGGACAACCAGCACATCCGGTACTGTCGAGGCATCGGACGTTGTCTATGTCTATGCGAAGGCATCCGGCGATGTGACGGGTGTCAACGTCAGCGTCGGTGATATGGTGACAGCGGGTCAGCTTCTCTGTACGATCAATACCGAACAGGTTGAGACGGCGAAAAATGCGATGGACTCCGCCTCTGTTAACCTGACCGAGGCACAGAGCAATTTAAGCCGTATGCAGCTTCTTTATCAGGGAGGAGATATTTCTGATCAGGAATGGGAGCAGTATCAGAACCAGGCGAAGACGGCACAGTTAAATTATGAATCGGCAAAATTAAACTACGATCGCCAGGTGGAATACAGTTCCGTGACCGCACCGATCTCCGGCAAGATTGAGACGATGGATATTGATGTATATGATCATGTCAACCAGCAGGCGCAGCTCTGCGTTATCTCCGGTGAGGGAGATAAAAGGGTATCGTTCTACGTATCCGAGCGTGTTATGAGCAACTTAAACCAGGGCGACGCGATGACGATTGTAAAAGATGGAGCGACTTATGATGGTGTGATTACCGATGTCAGCAGCATGGCGGACGAGAGCAACGGTCTGTTTAAGATAAAAGCAGAGCTGCCGGAGGCGAACAGCCTTTCAACGGGAAGTACTGTCAAGGTAACAGTAACTTCTGAGCGTGCAGAGAATGTCATGACCGTGCCGGTAGATGCGATCTACTATGATAACGGCGTTGGAAATGTCTATGTTTATCAGGACGGAACGGTACATAAAGTGGAAGTCGAAGTGGGGCTTTATAATACAGAGCTGGCGGAGATCAAGTCGGGGCTGACGGCAGATGATCTCGTCATCAGTACATGGAGTTCCCAGCTTTATGAGGGTTCAACCGTTAACTTAAAGGGTGAAGAAACAGACGCGGCAGCAGTGGATGAAGCTGGAAACCAGAAAGCCGATGCCCCGGCAGGCTCTGAAAATGGACAGAAAGCGGGCGATCCGGCAGATGGCGGAAACGATCAGCCTGCGGGTGGTACAGGTGCTCCGAAAGATAAAAAAAATGGACAGAAACAGTAGGACAGGAGGAATGTAAGACATGGGAGTAACGAAATATATCCTGAAACATCCGGTTACTACTGTCATGGCTCTGTTGTGTCTGGTTGTATTCGGCATTTCATCGGTCTTTTCGGCAAAGCTGGAGCAGATGCCGGATATGGAGACGCCTATGCTGATTATCATGGCAAATTATTCAGGCGCAGGACCGGAGGATATCAGCGCGCTGGTAACCGAACCGATCGAGGAGGCGATCGGCACGATGGAAGGCGTGGACACGATTTCCTCCACATCGAGCGATGGACGTTCGATGATCATGCTTCAGTACGATTACGGCACCGATATGGATGAGGCATATGACAACTTAAAGCAGAAACTGGACAATATCCAGCGGGCGCTTCCGGATGATGTGGAACCGAGCGTTATGTCGATGAACTCCAATCAAGGAGACAGCATGATGCTTTCGATTGCACATAAGACGCAGACAAACCTCTACGATTATGTGGATCAGAAGATAGTACCTGAATTAGAGCGAATTTCTTCAATTGCAAACATTGAGACGCGAGGCGGTTCTTCTAAGTACGTCAGCATTGAATTACAGTCTGAAAAAATGGATCAGTACAATCTGACCATGCAGGATGTTGCGAGTGCGATCAGCGATGCGAACGTGGCATCCCCGTCTGGTGAGGCAGATGCCGGAAATCTGGAGCTTTCCGTTACTACCTCCTTAAAAACAGAACAGGTAAATGAGCTGCAGGATATTCCAATCAAGACGCCGGCAGGACAGATTATTTCTCTGTCGGATGTGGCAAATGTGTATGAGGCAACGAAAGACCGGGGCGGCATTTCCCGTTACAACGGTCAGGAGACGATCTCCGTTTCGATTCAGAAGCAGCAGGACAGCACAGATATGGAAGTGTCCTCGGCTGTAAAAGAGAAAGTTGAAGAATTGATGGCAGATGATTCGGATCTGACGATCACGGTTGCAAATGATACATCTGACACGATTCTTGATTCCTTAAAAGACGTAGCAGAGACAATGGTTCTGGCGGTTATCATCTCCATGTTCATCATTTTCCTGTTCTTTGGCGATTATAAGGCGTCCCTGATCGTCGGAAGTTCGATTCCGACTTCGATTTTGATGTCCTTGATTGCGATCACGATGGCAGGATTTTCGTTGAACGTTATCACGATGAGTGCGCTGGTACTCGGCGTCGGCATGATGGTCGATAACTCGATCGTTGTACTGGAGAGTTGTTTCCGTGCAACGGCGGAGCAGGAAGACAAAGGGGCGCTGGGCTATTTTTCAGCAGCGCTTCATGGAACCGGCATTGTCATCAACTCGATCATCGGTTCGACGATCACGACTTGTGTCGTATTCCTGCCGCTGGCATTCTTAAACGGTATGACCGGACAGATGTTCAAACCGCTGGGATTCACGATCGTGTTCTGTATGTCGGCGTCCCTGCTTTCTGCGATGACGGTGGTTCCGCTGTGCTATTTGTTCTACAAACCGAGCGAGGCGAAGCGCGCTCTGATGGGACGTCCGATTGAACGTTTACAGAAATGGTACCGCGGCATCATGGACCGTCTGTTAAACCACAAGGCGATGGTTATGGGATTTTCGGTTCTGGTACTTGTACTGACGGTAATTCTGGCGAGCGGAATGCAGACGGAGCTGATGACATCGGATGATACCGGTACGGTCAGTGTCAGCATTGAGACGCGTCCGGGTCTGAAACAGGAAAAGATCGAGGAGGCGCTGGCAGAAGCGGAGGCGATTGTTTCCGCGAGCGACCAGGTTGATTCGTACATGCTGCGTTACAACGGAGACAGCGGCGAGATCAGTGCCTATCTGAAAGATGACCGTACCATGAAAACAGACGATGTAGCCGATCAGTGGCAGAAAGAGATGGATAACATTGCAAACTGTACGATCGACGTATCGGCATCGACTTCCATGAGCTTCATGGGAAGACAGCGCGGCTATGAAGTGATTCTTCACGGCACACAGTATGATGAATTAAAAGAAGTTAGTGATAAGATTGTCAAGGAAATGACAGCAAGAACGGATGTCATCAACATCCATTCCAGTATTGAGAATAATGCACCGATCATTACCCTGAAGATTGATCCGGTCATGGCAAAGGCGTATGGGCTCACGGCTTCCAGTATCGGAACGACGATCAACCAGATGTTGAGCGGTATTGACGCGACGACACTTAAAATTGACGGCGAAGACATTACGGTAACGGTTGAGTATCCGGAGGGCGAGTACGAGACAGTTGATAACATAAAAGATATTATTTTGACGGGAACAAACGGACAGAAGGTGGCACTGACCGATGTGGCAAATGTCGTATTTGAGGACAGTCCGGCTTCGATTTCCAGAACCGACGGTGCATATGAGATCACAATCTCTGCCGATTACACCGGTGATAATGTACAGCAGCAAATCAACAGTGAGGTAATTACTCCGAACTTAAGCGGTACAATCAGCATTGGGCAGAACAGCCGTGACCGTATGATGAAGAGTGAGTTCAGCTCCCTGTACCGCGCGATTGCGATTGCAGTCTTCCTGGTATTCGTTGTCATGGCGGCACAGTTTGAGTCTGTGAAGTTTTCCATCATGGTTATGACGACCATCCCGTTCAGTTTGGTTGGTTCCTTCGGATTACTGAAGCTGACCGGCGTCAGCATCAGTATGACGTCCCTGCTCGGCTTCCTGATTCTGGTCGGAACTGTTGTAAATAACGGTATTCTCTACGTGGATACGGTCAACCAGTATCGCTCCACGATGGATCTGCGGACAGCGCTCATCGAGGCAGGTGCGACCCGTATCCGGCCGATTCTGATGACAAGTATGACAACCATCCTCTCGATGATTCCGATGGCACTGGCAATCGGAAGCAGCGGTTCCACGACACAGGGTCTGGCGATCGTAGATATCGGCGGTCTGAGCGTAGGTGTGATTGTCGCGCTCTTCATGGTCCCAGTATATTACGCACTGCTGAGCCGGAAACCGAAGGAAGAGATACCGGATGTGGATTAGATATAGGTTAATAGAAAAAATATTGTAGGAAATAAAATATTTGCTGCGGAAATTAAAATCAGATATATCGGAATGGAGTGACATACATGAATCAAAATAGAAGATTATGCCTGACCCGCCGGATTGCCTCTGGCGTGGCAGCCTGCTCACTGGGAGTATTCCTGGCGGCAGGTGCGCCGGTCCAGGTATTGGCAGCCAGCCCGCAATTTGCATATTCCACAGAAAAATGGGCTTCGCTGCAGGATGATAAGCTCGAATTTGACGAGATTGCTGATCGGATCCATGAGTACAACAGCACAGTGGAGAAGAACCGGATCGAGTACAAGGATTATCAGGGCAAAGACAGCAATGAGATCGCGCAGGAATATTATGACGCGGCAGATGAGATCGAGAGCAGTATCGAGTACCCGGATTCAGATGATGCGAATTATGGTTCCGCACTGGCAGCAGCACAGAGAAGCGAGGCTTCCGCGACCCAGATGCGCGAGCAGGGCGATAATAACGTCGATGATGCGAATGTTAAGGCGTGGGGGTATACGCAGACCGAGAAATCGTTGGTACAGCAGGCGCAGAACCTGATGATCCAGTACTGGAATGCCCAGGAAAACTTAAAGAGTGTGCAGAATCAGGTGTCCAAGGCGGAAAAAGACTATGAGACGGCAAACTTAAAGCTTTCATCCGGAAGCGCGACCCAGACGGATGTGCTGGATGCCAAGGAGACTCTTTTAAAGGCGCAGGCGTCCATCACGACGGCGGAGAGCAATATTGCATCGACAAAGGAATCCCTGTGCCAGATGCTTGGATGGAAATATGGCGCATCAGTAGAAATCTGTGCATTACCGGACCCGCAGGAACAGATGAGTGCATCAATCAATCTCGAAGAGGACATTGCGAAAGCACAGGAAAATAATTATCAGTTAAAGATTCTGGCACGTCAGGTCAACAACGCGATGACAAGCACCCTTAAAGAGCAGTACCAGACAACTCTGACCAGCGGGAAGGAGGCAGTTAAGTCGAATGTCCAGTCGGCTTATCAGAATCTGAAGCTGTCTGAGGCACAGTATGAACAGGCAAAACGCAGCCTTGAATTAGAAGAAAAGACGAAACAGACCAACGACCGCAAGCTGACAGCCGGACTTATCAGCCAGAACGCATACCAGAGCGCAACCTATTCCTATGAATCGGCATCCGTGGCAAAAGAGACGGCAGCGATGTCGCTTCTCCAGGCGCAGCTCGCCTACCAGTGGGCGGTGGACGGCCTGGCGTCCACGCAGTAGAAAGGGGTGGGCGGATGATGCGAAATCTGAAAGGAAAATGGATGAACGCGGAAGCTGGGACAGAGCAAAAGATGCGCAAGGGGCAAGAAAGAGACCGAAGCGGTGCAAGTGCTTTGGATGTGCATCCGGACGGTCATAATGTGAAACGAATCGGAAAAAGCAGATTGAGTCGTTCGATCGGAATTGCCCTGGCGGCTTGTATTCTTGTATCGAGCCCGGCGCAGGCGGCGAAAACGCCTTTGATTTCCGGCACAGAAAGTGATTCAGACAGCGAGGCAGATGGTCCGGCGCTGGAAGATGGCACCATAACAGAAAACAGCGCAGACAACACGATCGCCAGCCAGTCCGGCTCCTATACGGAGGAACAGCTAGCGGATTCTGTGATAGAGTACGGGGAACTGGAGGCGCTGGTGCGGCGCGGCAATGGAACGGCTGTCAGCGCCGATTACAGTTATCAGGACAGCCTTGCCGTCTACCAGGAAGCCTACGATGCGATGATTTCCGGTGCCCGGGATATGAACTATAAAGCAGATGAGCTCGAAGATGCGGGCGGAGATGAGGCACTGATCGGCACCTATGAGCGAAATGCACAAACGCTGTCGATGGCAGCGAAGCAGTATAAAAAGTCGCTCACTTCCTTAAATTCGGCGTCAAGCCGTGCGTCCAGAAACCGGACGGTCTGGCAGGTCGTAAAGACCGCACAGATCCAGTGGGGCACCTGCCGGCAGCTTCAGGACGAGGTGGGGGCGGCTGCCAAGACGGCAGAGAACTATCAGGCGCAGGTGGATCGCAAAGAGCGGGAACTGGCAGCGGGGCTTTGCACGGAGACAGATCTGCTGCAGGCTCAGAAAAACCTGCTAAGCGCTCAGACAGCATTACAATCCACGACCGATCAGGCAAATAAGGCGCTGCGCCAGCTTGCCATTTTACTTGGAAAGAGCGGAACTTCTATTACGCTGGGGGAAATTCCAGCCGTATCGGCAACGGAACTGGCTTCTATGAATCTGGATGCGGACCGCGCGGCAGCTGTCGTTGCAAGTTCCAGTGTCAAATCAGCCAGACGATCCTCCGCAACCGGAGATGCGGCGCGCAAGCTGCGCCACCAGCAGATCGAGGAAGCCGAGAGCGCCGCAAGCGCCTCAGCGGATGAGCAGTACGCTGAGATAGCGGCATTAAGCCTAGAACGCGACGCGGCGCAGGCAGCCTACCAGTCTGCCGAAAAAACATACGGCGCCACTCAGATTAAGTATCAGTCCGGTGCGATTAATAAAGCAACGTATTTACAGGGTGAGGCGTCTTATCTGCAGAAAAAAGCAGAACTAGAGACTGCCGAGATTTCCCTGCGGACGGCGTATGATGCGTATGAGTGGATGTTGAAAGGGGTTGCGTGAGAAGAGTGTGATTGCGCTTCCTGAGATTGTATAATTTTTTGTATGGATATGTGGAATAGAATTTTATAAGATGGGCTTGAAAAAACGGCACTGCCCGGATGGGTGGTGTCGTTTTGTTACTGTTCACAGGTAGGCACTTTTGAAACCGAAAGTGCCGTAAGAAAACGTGGTGGCAGCAGGAATTTGCCGTATTTAAATGCGAAGCCACGGCAAATTCCGTTACTGGGCACGTATGCGTGAACAGTAACGTCGTTTCTCGTGCTTTCGGTGTGAGAACAAATTTGTATTTGCGTATTGTTCCGGTCAATGGTACAATCATAGGCGGAATTTTGAACCGGTAAACGATAGACTGAAAGGGTACGCCCGTTCACGAACCCATGGAAAAGGGCGGAAACGAAAACGGGAGGAACATATAGATGCAGCAGGAGAATATGAAGACATTGGAATCCCTGGAAGATTTTCGGCATTTTTCGGAAAAAGAGCTGGAAATACGGTTTGACCAGCTTAAGAAACAGATTGTACCAGCGGACAAGACAATCCGGGAGCAGGCAGAAAAGCATTGGGGGCATGTGGCAAAACCGCTTGGCAGTCTGGGAGTTCTGGAGGAAGATATTGTGCGGGCGGCGGCAGCGCAGGGGGAGGAAGTGCCAGACTTCTCCAAGCGTGCGCTTTTAATTTTTTGCGCAGATAATGGGGTAGTCGAAGAAGGAGTATCACAGACCGGGCAGGAGGTTACGGCGGCAGTTGTTTCGAATATGACACGCGGGAGGAGCTGTTCCTGCCTGATGGCAGTAAAGGTAGAGACAGATGTGTTTCCGATCGATATGGGAATTGCCTGTGAGGTAGAACATCGGGGAGAACTTCATCCCCTAACGGAACGGAAAATCCGCCGTGGAACTTCCAATTTTACAAAAGCAGCAGCGATGACGCGCCAGGAGGTGTTGACAGCCATTTTGACGGGAATCGATGCAGTGCGTGTGCTGAAGGAGCAGGGGTACCGCTTGTCTGCAGTGGGTGAAATGGGGATCGGCAATACGACGACCAGCAGTGCGGTCGCATCGGTTCTGCTGCAAAAGGATCCAGAACTTGTCACTGGAGCTGGGGCGGGGTTAGATTCGGCTGGATTGAAACGGAAAACGGAGGCAATCCGGCGTGGAATCGGACTGCATCACCCGGATCCCATGGATGGCATGGAGGTATTGCAAAAGGTAGGCGGATTCGATCTGGCGGCGATGGCAGGTGCTTTTTTGGGCGGTGCCATCTATCATGTTCCGGTTGTGATTGACGGGGTTATCGCGGCAGCTGCGGCGGCAGCTGCTGGAAGAATTGCACCGGCAGCGACGGACTATATGCTGGCAGCCCATGTATCGGCGGAACCGGCGTCTATCTGGCTGCTTGATTTGATAGGAGTAACTCCGGCTATCCAGGCGGGACTTCGACTCGGAGAAGGTACAGGGGCGCTGGCGCTGTTTCCACTGCTGGATATGGCGCTGTCCATTTACCGGGATATGGATACGTTTGCGGAGATGGAAATAGAGGAATATAAGCCGCTGGTGTGATGAGATATACGGATTAAAACATTTTTTGCGTATGTTTTTAAAGCATGGAAACTGCTGCAATTCGGTGAAAAAGAGGATAAATGAACGATGTTATATATAGTTACAGGCGGCAGTGGCAGCGGTAAGTCCGAATATGCCGAACAGACTGCCGTGCAGTGCCGGAACAGGAACGGTGGGACACTCTGGTATCTGGCGACGATGCGGATTTGGGATGATGAAGGCAGAAAACGGGTGGAGCGCCATCGGCGGATGCGCGCGGCAAAAGGGTTTGAGACGATTGAGCGGTATACGGGGTTAGAAACATTAGAATTAGAGGAGAGATTCGAAGAGTCTAATTCGGCTGGTTTGGACGATGAACAGGAAAACGATAGTTTGAAGCGCTGGGAGTCCTGCCGAGTGGCACAAAAACCAGTGCTTCTCCTTGAATGTATGTCCAACCTTGTCCTCAATGAATTTTATGCTCAGGAAAATGGTGCGCAAGAGCGGATTCTGCAAGGAATAAAACACTTGCAAAACCAGTGCCATGACCTTATCATTGTAACGAATGAGATCTTTTCGGACGGTGTGACGTATGATCTGGAATCGGAGCGGTACATAGAGCTTCTGGGACGGATCAACCGGGAACTGGGACAGATGGCGGATTCGGTGACGGAAGTGGTGTATGGAATTCCGCTTGCGGTGTCAACACCTGTTTTTGCAGCCGATGAAAGGACAGAAGATGTAGGGTAGTCAGTGAGTGGAACAGAGCGGAATGCCTGCTAAAGTTATGGTTGCCAGAATAGAGTCAGGGGGATCGAAGATTGAATCTGATAGGAAGTTTTGTCATTGCATTTTCCATGTATTCACGCATTCCGATGCCGCGCATGGACTGGACGGAAGAGCGGATGCGCTATGCGCTTTGTTTTTTTCCGCTGATCGGGGCGGTGATCGGGGCGGTAGAGATAGCCACGTTTGCGCTCTGTGAAATTTTGGGTGCTGGAGTTCTGTTCCGGACCTGCCTGTTGACGGCGGTTCCACTATTGATTACTGGTGGAATCCATATGGACGGGTATCTCGATGTGACGGATGCGCGCCATTCCTACGGCGAGCGGGAAAAAAAGCTGGCGATTTTAAAAGATCCACATACGGGGGCGTTTGCGATCATCGGTCTGGGGCTGTACCTGCTTCTCTATGCGGGGGCAGTTTCTGAGCTTGTGGGAGCAGATGTGTGGCTGCTGCCGGGGGCGCTTATGCTGGAACGCGCCTGCAGCGGCTATTCGGTGGTGGCATTTCCAAAGGCGAAAAAGGACGGGCTTGCCGCTGAATTTTCCAGAAGTGCCGAGACAAAGGTTGTTCGCGTGAGTATGGCAGTTTTAACAGTGTTGGCGATCAGCTGGATGATTTACTGGGGACATCTGCGCGGCGCTCTGGCAGCCTTAACAGCACTTGCGACTTTCGTTTGCTATTATCGTTTTTCCATGCGGGAATTTGGCGGCATCAACGGCGATCTGGCAGGGCATTTTCTGCAGAGCTGCGAGCGGAATGTGGTGCTGGTGCTGGCGGCGATGCGGCTGGCAGGTACGTGCCTGCGGTTTTTGAATTTTTAAGCGAGGAAAAGCAGAATGATTTTTATAATTGGCGGCAGGGAACAAGGAAAGACAGCGTATGCGATGAAATTGTGGGAAAAACGTACTTTGGAACGGAGGAAAACAAAAGACTTATCCACCGTTCTGAATCGATCGAAAAATCCAGAAGCGTGTAGAGTTACGGCACGCATCGCGGATGGGAGATTAGAAATGGACGAACAGACGATCATGCAGGCGGATCTGATCACGCATTTTGAACTGTTTGTGAGGCGTGAGATGGAAGCCGGGCGCGATCCATACGTGTTTGCAGAACGCCTGATGCAGGAAAATCCGGATGCATTCGTGACGGCGGATGAAATCGGCTGCGGCATTGTGCCGATGGAAGCATTTGAGCGCGGTTATCGGGAGACAGACGGGCGCATTTGCCAGCGGATCGCCGCATATTCGGAGGAAGTGCACCGGGTTATCTGTGGTCTGGGAATGCGGATCAAATAAAAGAATAGTTGGGAGTAGACAAAATGACAGCAATCAGTAAAGTATTGACAGGAATGATAGAAGGCAGAATGGTCGGATATCACTTAGCTGCGATTCTGGCAGGTTATCTTCTGGATCTGTGCCTGGGTGATCCGCATTCGATGCCGCATCCAGTCCGGGCGATCGGAAATCTGATTGTGTGGCTGGAAAAATATTTGCGTCCAGCTGGAAAAAAGCATGCAACGGAACGGGGGGAACGCCGCGCGGGCGTTCTTTTTGTGTGTCTGGTGCTGCTTGTGACAGGCAGTGTGGCAGGCGCAATCCTCTGGATTTCCCGTCTGGGCGGCATCTTGATTCAGACAGTAGTCGAGGCGATCATGACTTACTATCTGCTGGCGGCGCGCTCCCTGCGGGATGAGAGCATGGCGGTCTGCCGGAAGCTGGAGGCGGGAGAGATCGAGGGGGCCCGCTATGCGGTGTCGATGATTGTCGGGCGCGATACGAAACCTCTTTCAGAGGCGGGGATCGCACGGGCGGCAGTTGAGACGGTAGCGGAAAATGCGTCGGATGGAGTGATTGCGCCTTTGTTTTATCTGGCGATCGGAGGTCCGCTTCTTGGCTGGCTGTACAAGGCAGTCAATACGATGGATTCGATGGTCGGATATAAAAATGACAGGTATCTGCATTTTGGACGCGCGGCAGCAAAACTGGACGACCTGGTAAACCTGATTCCGTCGCGTCTGGCAGCGCTTTTATTGATAGTCTCTGCATACCTTTTACGATATGACGGAAAGAATGCTTACCGTATCTGGCGGCGTGATCGCCGGAACCACAAAAGCCCCAATTCCGCGCAGACCGAGTCGGCATGCGCCGGCGCGCTGGGCTTGCGACTGGCGGGCGATGCCTGGTATTTCGGCAAGTTAGTTCCGAAGCCATATATCGGTGATGAGATACACCCGATTGAACCGCAGGACATCCGCCGTGTCAACCGCCTGATGTATGGAGCGGCGGGAATCATGGGACTTCTGGCACTGGTGATGCGGGCCGTGATTTTGTTTTGATAAGGGAATTTTAACAAAGAAGAATATAAAAAAGGCAAAACATCCAAATAATGAAACAATCAAACAGATAAAAATATCAAAAATAGAACGAACGAAGGAAAGAGTAACCAGATAAAGAATACACAAAAAAGAGGGAACAACAGGGAGGAAGCATCTATGCCATACACGCACGGCGGCGATATTTACGGTGATGCAGCCGTAGAGTTAGATTTTTCAGTCAATATAAATCGTCTTGGAATGCCGCAGGCTGTCCGTGATGCTGTGATGGCATCGGCGGCTGCTTGGGAACAATATCCGGATGCTTTATGCCGGAAGCTGCGGCGTGCAGCGGCTGCTTTTTATGAGGCAGACGGCACGCCGATTCCGGAGGACTGGCTCGTGTTTGGAAACGGTGCTTCGGATATTCTATATGCAGTTGTCTCAGCGATTCGGCCCCAACAGGCGATTTTGCTGGCACCTGGATTTTCGGAGTATGAGCAGGCGCTTCGGATGTGCGGCTGCGAGATCCGGTGGCTTCATTTAAAGGAAGAAAATGGATTTTCCCTGGAGAGTACGAGGGAAGAATTGTATGCCATGCTTTGCGATGGCTCCGGGGATGCATCGAAGATAGATTCGGTCCCAACTTTATCCTCTAAACATGAAAACGTCTGGGAAAAAATTTTGATTCTCGGAAATCCCAATAACCCGACAGGGCGCGCCATTTCAGCCACCGAGCTGGAAAGGTTGGCGGAGGTCTGCCGGGAAACACATACCTGGCTTATGCTGGACGAGTGTTTTCAGTGGTTTTTGGATACACGGAGAGAAGGTTCGTTTGTTGGAAATTTGTTAAATGGTGTTGGAGATCACGTTATTCTCTTAAATGCCTTGACCAAAATCTGCTCAATGGCAGGCCTTCGCCTGGGCTATGGCATCATCCCCAATGCCGGACTCCGGGAACGCCTCGAGAAGTTCCGCCAGCCGTGGAGTGTCTCGGCTCCGGCACAGGCGGGCGGGGTGGCGGCATTTGCGGTACTGGCGGATCATTCAGAAGGAAATCTGCTGGAATGGACGGTTAAATCTTTGCAGACGGAACGTCCGCGGCTGGCGGAAAAACTGGAAGAACTGGGATTTATCGTTTATCCGTCCCAGACAAATTATCTGTTGTTCCGTTCGCCGGATGAGGATTCGCGCGATTACAAACAGGGTTGTTTAGAGCATGGAATTTTGATTCGCGCCTGTGAGAATTTTGAAGGGCTGAACCGTCATTATTACCGGGTGGCGGTGCGGAACCGGGGAGAAAATGAAAGGTTGATACATATTTTGAAAGAGGTACAATCTGAAGATAAACACAATGTGAATTTGTAATATAAAACGAACCCATAAAATAGCCTCTGTCATTTGAAAGGACAAATGGCAGAATAATAGTTTTGGTTAAGCACAAAATAGCTTCGAATTAAATAGCTTTGAGCAACCATTATTTGGTAAGACACTCAAAAATAAGGAGGATTTCACCGTGGCAAAAGCAATCATGATACAGGGAACGATGTCCAATGCGGGAAAAAGCCTGCTGGCGGCGGGACTCTGCCGGATTTTTAAGCAGGACGGCTACCGCGTGGCGCCGTTTAAATCGCAGAATATGGCGCTGAACTCCTATATTACCAGCGAGGGATTGGAAATGGGACGTGCACAGGTAGTGCAGGCGCAGGCGGCGGGCTGTGAGCCATCGGTGGACATGAATCCGATTCTCTTAAAGCCATCCAGCGATGTCGGTTCTCAGGTGATCGTGCGCGGTGTCCCGATCGGCACAATGCCCGCGAAGGAATATTTCAAGTATAAAAAGCAGCTAATCCCGGAAATCAAGAAAGCGTTTCAGCACTTGTCCGAACAGTACGATATCATCGTGATCGAGGGCGCCGGCAGCCCGGCGGAGATCAACTTAAAATCGGATGATATCGTGAACATGGGAATGGCGCGCATGGCGGGTGCGCCGGTGCTGCTTGCCGGGGACATCGACCGGGGCGGCGTGTTTGCACAGCTCTATGGAACGGTAGCGCTTCTGGAACCGGATGAACAGGCGATGGTAAAGGGGCTCATCATCAACAAATTCCGCGGCGATAAGACGATCCTGGATCCAGGTGTTGAGATGATCGAGAAATTATGCAAGATTCCGGTGGTCGGCGTTGTTCCGTACATGGATGTGGATATCGAGGACGAGGATAGCTTAAGCAGCCGCCTTTCATCCACAGGGCGGAATAATACCCTTAAACAGGAAAACGAGTCATCTGAAAAACATGTAGAGGCATGGATCGACATTGCAGCCATCCGCTTTCCGCGTTTATCCAATTTCACTGACCTGAACGTCTTTGACCCGATCCCCGGCGTTTCGGTGCGTTATGTGAGCCGCCTGTCTGAGCTGGGACGACCGGATCTGATTGTTCTTCCGGGAACGAAGAATACGATCGAGGATCTGCTCTGGATGCGGCAGAATGGTCTGGAAGCGGCAGTTTTAAAGAAAGCAGCCGGAGGAACGCCGATCTGGGGCATCTGCGGCGGCTATCAGATGATGGGACAGACGCTGTCAGATCAGGAAGGAACCGAGGCGGGTGTGCCTGGGCGTACGATCTCCGGTATGGGACTTCTGCCGTTACAGACACAGTTTCAGGAAGAAAAGACCAGGACGCAGGTCAAGGGATGTTTCGGGACGGTCAGCGGTATCTTTTCCGGGCTTTCGGGGATGGAGGCGGAAGGATATGAAATACATATGGGAGAGACATCATCTGTCGGCGGTGATATTGTTAAGAACGTGATCAAGGAGCAGGAAAAAGCCGTAAATCATAGTTTATTGAAACTCAGGGAAGAACAGGCGGGAAACCACACTGAAAAACAGGATGGCTGCTGCCGGGACAACCTCTACGGCACTTACGTCCACGGCATTTTTGACAAGGCAGAGGTGGCGGAGACGATTGTCTGTGCGCTGATGAAAGAAAAAGGAATGGAGCCGGAAGTCGGCGGATTGTCGTTTGATTATGAGAAATACCGGGAAGAGCAGTACAACCGGCTGGCAGACACGATGCGGAAGTACTTGGATATGGAAGCAATTTACCGGATTCTGGAAAAGGGAGTGTAGATAGATGGATGAAAAAATGAAAGAACTCAGTCAGGTATTGCCGTCGGAGATTGAGGCGAGAAGTTTTGAGATTATCACCGAGGAGCTGGGGGAACGGACATTTCCGGAGAAAGAAGCACCAATTGTGAAACGCGTGATTCACACGACAGCCGACTTTGAGTACGCAGATTCGCTTGTATTTTCACCGGGCGCAGTCGATAAGGCGTTGGAAGCTCTGAAAAATGGGGCGTGCATCGTGACTGATACGAATATGGGAAAATCCGGCATCAACAAGCGCGCGCTTGCGTCGCTGGGCGGTGAGGTCTACTGTTTTATGGCGGACGAGGATGTCGCGAAGAAAGCGGCAGCGTTCGGGACCACCCGTGCGGTTGCCAGCATGGACAAGGCGGCAGAAATGGGAAAAGACTGTATTTTTGCAGTTGGGAATGCACCGACCGCGCTGGTGCGTCTGTACGAGTTGATTCAGGAGGAAAAAATCCACCCGAAACTCATCATCGGCGTGCCGGTCGGCTTTGTCAATGTCGTGCCGTCCAAGGAATTGATTATATCCCTGCCGGACACTCCTTATATTGTGGCAAGAGGCAGAAAGGGCGGCAGCAATGTAGCCGCCGCGATCTGCAATGCATTGATTTATCAGTTGACGCGCAAATAAGATGTGATGGTGTTAAATCTGCGGTATTAAAATGTACATGGATGCATTCTCAAAAGATATGCTGGATATGGGCGGATGTTTATCAGCAGCCAAAGCCACCGCCGCCACAGCAGCAGCACAGAAGCAGGATCCAGATCAGGCAGTCGCAGTTGTTGCCGCCGCATCCGTGATCAAAGCATCCGCCGCCACATCCGCCGCAGCACAGCAGAATCAGAATCAGGAAGAGACAGTTGTTGTTGCCGAAACCGCCGCATCCACAGCCACAATTACAGCCGCAGCTTCCTCCGTTGTTATCACATCCGCAACCGCAGTTGGTAGCCGCTAAATCACTCATGGTTATGTCCTCCGAGATTTTCTATACACTTCATCATATGAGGGGCAGCTTGCCACAGTTTCCATAAATCAGGAAAATTAGGACGGAAATATTTTACTATAAATTTTTTGTTGAAATAATCGAGATAACCGAGATAACCGGGCGGATCGACATGGATGTTTATCCATAACGATTTGTCACAGAACATTGTACAACGAAATGAAAAGAGGAATGAAAATGGAACCGTTATATTATCAGACACCGTATGTAAAAGAATTTGATGCCATCGTCACCGCCTGCCGTCCGGCAAAGCACGGATTTGAGGTGGAACTTTCCCAGACCGGATTTTACCCGGAGGGCGGCGGACAGCCGTCGGATACCGGACGGATCGGGGAAGTGCACGTGACACATGTGGAGGAGAAACATGGCGTGGTTGTTCATGAGACGGACGCGCCGCTGGAGGTGGGAAACACCGTTCACGCGGCCATCGACTGGGAACAGCGTTTTTCCAACATGCAGCAACATACGGGAGAACATATCATATCGGGGCTGATTCATGCCGCATACGGATATGATAATGTCGGATTTCATATGGGACACGATGAAGTGACGGTCGATCTGAATGGTCCGCTTAACTGGGAACAGTTAAAGGAAATCGAGAAGAAGGCAAATGCGGTTGTCTGGGCGAATCTTCCGGTACAGGTGACATATCCGGATGAGGAGGAATTGAAAACGATCGATTACCGCAGCAAGAAAGAGCTGACCGGTCAGGTCCGCATCGTAGAGATTCCGGGGGCGGATATCTGTGCCTGCTGTGGCACACACGTGGATTACACGGGAGAGATCGGCGTGATCAAAGTGCTTTCCCTGATGAATTACAAGGGCGGCGTGCGTTTCTCCGTGCTCTGTGGTGACCGTGCGCTGGAGAATTTTGAGGCGAAGACGGAGCAGATGCAGACGATCTCTAACCTGCTTTCTGCAAAACCGGAGAAGGCGGCGGAGGCGGTCAGCCATCTGAAAGAGGAGAGCGGGCGCAAGGACGGTGAGATCAACCGCCTCTGGCAGCGCATTCTCACCATGCAGGCAGACGTCTATCCGCAGGGTCAGAATGCGCTGGCTGTATTTGAGCAGGGCATGACGCCAGTTCTGGTGCGTCAGTTTGCAAATCTGCTAGTGGAACAGGAAAAAGGAGAGACCGTGCTGGTGTGCTCTGGCGATGACGCGTCAGGTTATAACTACACAGCCGGAAGCCTCGGCCGTGATATGCGTGCATTCGGAAAAGAATTAAACGCCCGTCTGCAGGGACGCGGCGGCGGGAGCACCCAGATGGTGCAGGGAACATTCCGGGCGTCGCGGGAAGAAATTGAAAAAGTCTTTCAAGAGCTGGCGCGGATAGAAGCGTAGCTGTTTAGAAGGTTTGCGTGTTTATTGCGTGAAGTATGAGAAACGGTTTGACTTAGATTCATAAAACGGAAAAAAGCTTTCTGTGCAGCAGAGCCAATCTGCCATGCAGCCAGAAAGCTTTTTTATACAGTTTCTATCGCATCATTCAAACATTTTTTTATACAACGGCAACGTACATACCGTGTACACCTCAGAAGAGAGCTTACTCTCCCTGATACATAAATTTAATCAGTCGGTCTAAGTCCTCTTTCTCATAAGCGACCAGCTCCAGCTCTTTGATATAGCCATTGGAAAAAATATTTGCCATCGACAGATACTGGGACAGCTTGGATTTCAGGTTGATGCGGTCGCCCTCCGGGGAAACCAGCTCGACGGTTCCTTTGCAGGAATCAATTACTTTAAAAAATGTGTTTACATCGGAAATATTCTGGATTTTCATATTTAGCCCTCCTTCATGGATTGGCACACAACCCTGTGTGCAGTTTATAATTTCGTCAATCTTTTAACAATGATAATTATAACAGACCTCTATAAAGGGCGCAATGCTCACATTTTCCAAAAAAATCCTTAAAAAAATATCCCTGTATGTCAAAAATACAGGGATGTCCAAGAAAAGATTGTCTATTAATTGTCAAAATCAATATGAAACGTGTCGTTATTTGCGGTAATATGAACATAGGAGAGATTGAAGGACTCATCCAGAATGTCTACCTTGTATTCAAATACGACGCCATTGTCTTTTTTGGAGAGAAACAGATAGGTTCCATTTTCTTTTTCCTCCATCTGATCGCAGATGTCGTTGTAGATATCCTCGCCGTTTACCTCGCCCGGATAGCCGGAAGCTTTGATCTTGTCTTCGATTGCTTTGTAAAATTCTTCCATCGTTGTAACTCCTTTATTGGTATTAGTCAATCTTTTTATACTCATTGTATTGAATTTAAATGTGTTATAAGTATACAAAATCTGCACCGTTCTGGCAAGATAAAACAAGGATTACTTTTTACGTATACGGGTATTAATAAAAGAGGGTTACTGTACACGCATACGTGTCCAGTAACGGAATTTGCCGTGGCTTCGCATTTCAATACGGCAAATTCCTGCTGCCACCACGTTTTCTTACGGCACTTTCGGTTCCAAAAGTGCCTACCCGTGAACAGAAACAAAAGAGGTTCTAAAATGAAAAATAGATCTGCCTCACGCTTGATTTATAAAATGCGACACTTTATAATAATACAGAAACGCAGTCTGGAAGAGATGAAATCAATTCCGGCAGTATAGAAACAAACGAAGTAACTGTTCAGTAGGTCTGCGGATTTATTGCGCGTGACTGTGAAGGCACTGAACAGTTACCAAACGAAAATAGTGGGAGAAGAGAAATGTCCTATTTTCCGATTTTTATAGATATGACAGATCGGCAGGTACTGGTTGTGGGAGCTGGAAGTGTGGCATCGAGGCGGGTCGGCGTGCTGGAAAAATTTGGCGCAGCGATCACGGTGATTGCACCGAACACTTCGGAAGAGATACGGAAGCTGGCGGATTCACGGAAAATCCGTCTGATTGAACAAACCTATGAGGAAGTTCGTGATACGATCTGGCAGGAAAAAAACTTTTTTATGGCGCTGGCAGCGACCGGGCAGACGGGGACGGACGCACGGATCAAGGAGGATGCGTCGAGCCATTCCGTCTGGTTTAATATGGCTTCCGATAAAAGTCAGTCAGAGTTTTATTTCCCGGCGATCGCCCAGGGCAGAGAACTGACAGCCGGATTGATTTCTGGCGGAGCGGATCCGGGATTGACGCATCGTGTGGCAAAAGAAGTACGCCGCGTGCTGGCGGAGGCAGAGGTAGAAGATACTTAATATATTTTATAGAGGAGATTAAAAATTGACAGATAAAAATAGGATCCGCGTAGGCAGCCGCGACAGTGCGCTGGCAGTTGTTCAGTCAAAGATGGCGATCGCAGCGATGCAGAATGTCTGTCCGGAGACAGGATTTGAATTGATCACGATGAAAACGACGGGAGACAAGGTACTTGACCGTCCACTCGATGCGGTTGGCGGCAGGGGATTGTTTGTAAAAGAGCTGGATCAGGCGCTTTATGAAGGGCGGTGCGAGCTGACAGTTCATTCCTTAAAAGATATGCCGCTCTGTCCGCCGGAGGAGCTGCCGGTGCTGGCGCTTTTAGAACGCGAAGATTGCCGCGATGTGCTGGTTCTGCGTGAAGGCTTATCCGAGCTTCCGGCACACCCGGTAATCGGAACTTCCAGCCGCCGCCGCGTCCTACAGGGGCAGAGATTATTCCCGGATGCAGAATTTAAGGGGATCCGAGGCAACCTGAACACGCGTTTGCGAAAGCTCGATTCTGGCGAATATGATGCGCTGATTCTGGCAGCGGCGGGGCTGATTCGTCTGGGATTTGCAGATCGCATCAGCCGTTATTTTTCTGTGGAGGAAATGATCCCGTCAGCAGGACAGGGCATTCTGGCAATCCAGGGACGGCGTGACCGGGAGATCCCTTTTGTGAAAATGGTTCACTCTGAGGAGTCTGCGGTTTTAACCAGGGCAGAACAGGGCTTTGTCGCCACGCTTGGGGGCGGATGTTCGTCGCCGACGGCAGCTTCGGCGGTGCTTGAAAATGGAAAAATCAAGCTGAGAGGTCTTTATTATAAGGAAGAAACGGGAGAAGTCCGTATTGGTTCCATTGAGGGGGAGGCAGAGAAAGCAGCGGAGCTTGGAAGAAAATTGGCGGAACAGTTATCGGGAAAGCCTGCAATGTCTCCGTTGGGGAAAGTCTACCTTATCGGCTCGGGTCCTGGCGATGCAGGGCTTTTTACCCTGCGCGGCAGAGAACTTCTGGAGCAGGCGGATGCCGTCGTCTACGACGCTTTGGCAGGCGACGCGGTACTGGGCTGGATTCCGGAGCACACGCGGAAAATTGACGTTGGTAAACGGAGTGGACGCCATTCGAAGAAGCAGGAAGAAATCTTAGAAATTTTATTAGAGGAAGCGAAAAAGGGCGGAACGATCGTGCGCCTCAAGGGCGGGGATCCGTTCGTCTTTGGACGCGGCGGCGAAGAAGCTGAATTTTTAAAGAAACATCAGATCCCGTTTGAGGTGGTTCCAGGTATCAGCTCCAGCCTGGCAGTTCCGGCATATTTTGGCATCCCGGTGACGCACCGAGGATTGGCGGGATCGTTTCATGTGATTACCGGACATCGTATGGAGGGCATGCCGGCTCTGGATTTTGAGGCACTTGCTCGGGTCGGCGGCACCTTAATTTTTCTGATGAGTGTTGCGAATGCGCCGAGGATCTGTGAGGGGCTTCTGAATGCGGGAATGAAACCGGAGACGCCGGCGGCATTTCTGATGAACGGAACCCTTGCGTCCCAGAGAATGATCCGCGCAACCCTGCAGACACTTCCGGAAGAGGGTGTGCGTCAGGGCGTCAAGGCGCCTGCCATCCTTGTGATCGGGGAGGTCTGTGCGCTTGCTGATACATGTGCATGGAGAGAAGAAAAGCCGTTGGTAGGAAAACGGATCGTGATTACCCGCCCGAAGGAGCGCAGCCAGAAGCTGGCGGAACATCTGCGCGATGCCGGAGCGGAGGTGCTGGAATTTCCGACGATTGAGTTAAAACCGGTCTGGAAAAAATCAGAAAAAGCGGATGCTGGCACAGCGGATAAAGAAAAACTGTATGAACTGGTTCGGAATCTGGAATCGTATCACTGGCTGGTGCTCACAAGTCCGGCAGGGGCACAATATTTCTTTGAGCTTTTGAACCAGATGCAGAAAGATTTCAGGAGCCTTTCCCATCTGCGTTTTGCTGTGATCGGCGAGGGAACCGCGTCCGTCTGCCGGGAACACGGTATTTACCCAGATTATATTCCGGAGCGCTTTTATGCGGCAGATCTCGGAAAAGGGTTGGCAAAACAGGTGAAGCAGAACGAACGCGTATGTATCCTGCGCGCCAGACATGGTTCGCCGGAACTGACGCAGGCATTTGAAGCTGCCGGAATATCCTATATGGATGTGACACTTTACGATACGATCACGCCGGAGGAATCGCCGCTTGCAGAGCGCATCCGTGAACTCCTAAAAGAGGGCGCGATCGATGCGGCCACGTTTACGAGCGGATCGACGGTACAGGGATTCCTGGATATTTTACAGCCGGATAAGGAGACATTGAACGGATTTACAGCCGTCTGTATCGGAGAAAAGACAGAAAAAACCGCCAGCGCGGCGGGAATGAAGGCTGTACTGGCGGAGTCCGTCTCGGAAGAAGGGATTGAGCAGGCGCTCTATCATATGTAAACATATAAACAGACGTCTGTTCAGCAGGTTCATGAAGAAGTTTTTATATAGATTGTAAATGCCTGAACATACGGAACCGATAGAAGCGTGAGCGGGTAAATCAGCATTTTAGCTGTTTTTCTGCTGTAACCGGGCTTTTATGTTGTCCAGCAACAGTGCAGAAACCCGCAGACCGCCGTAGCCGCTTCCAAGATGAATATCTGGTTTGTTGGCACCGTGAAAATCGGAACCGCCGGTGGAGACCAGACCGAGACGGGAAGCTATTTCACGTAAATGAAGACTGTCGGATTGAGAGTGTGAGGAATAATAAACCTCGATGCCCATCATTCCGGCTTCTTTTAAATAGGAGAGAAGCTGCTCGGTCTTTTTCCAGCCAAGTTTATACTGGAGAGGATGTGCGAGCGCTGGTAAACCGCCAGCTACACGGATCAGGCGGATCGCTTCCTCCGGCTCAATCATCTGCTTCGGGCGGTAATATTTTTTGCCGTCCCCGAGGTATTTATCAAATGCCTGGCTGACCGAAGTGACACAGCCTTTTTCAAGCAGTGCGCGTGCAAAATGGGCACGGGTGATGACAGTGTGTTCATTTCCGTGAATTAAATCTTCATATTTAATGGGAAATCCATCTGCCTGAAATAAAGCGAGAAGCTCTTCATTGCGCCGGTTGCGGATCTCGCGGACCTGCCGCAGTGCAGATAAAAGTTCCGGGCAGTGCGGGTTCAGATAGAGCCCCAGAATATGGATTTCTTTTCCTTCATAAGGACTGGAAAATTCGGCACCGGGAATGACAGTCAGGGAGGTGTTCTCGGCTGCCTGCATGGCTTCCGCAACGCCGTCAACTGTATCATGATCCGTCAGCGCATAGGCGGTCAGACCGCATTGAAGCGCCAGCTTTGTCACTTCGGTGGGCGTGAGTGTGCCGTCCGAAGCAGTAGAATGAACGTGTAAATCAATTAACTGCATAGATGCAGACCTCCTTCTGCTGTAAGACTACCCGCATTAGATGGAAAAGTCAAGTATGCGGCAGATACCCGCTGCAGTTTGCCAGTGTGTAAACGGGAACAAAAATGATTGTTTACATCAGATATATTTGAAAGAAGAAGCGTTATACAAAAAACAGAGCGGCTGTGGAAATATGTACCAGGAAACGGTTGTGGGGATCAAAAAAATTTATAAGTTAATTTAAGAATTATGTTATTTTCTTTTCCTGGAATTGTGCTATACTGTAGCAGGGATATTTTCAAATAAACACATATAATAAAATTTCATGGAAAAGACGGACAGGTGATGGAAAATGAGTGAGTACAACAGAAATTCTTCAGGAGGAAGGAATTTTGAACATAGAGGATTGGAGGGCGGAACGCTGAGTTCGTACAGCCGTGCCGGACATAGCAGTTCCGGGCATCGTTCGTCGTCCGGAACATCCAGCCATACAAAAAGTACAGCTGCGCACACAAGCACGGGACGCCGGGATACTGCGATGAACCGGGCGGCAGCCGGTCGGAGTGGGCATACTTCCGGGCGTTATAAAAAGAAGAGAAGAAACCGTCTGGATATTACACAGATCCTTTTGATCGTGATCGGTGTCCTGGCGGTTATCCTGATAGCGGCGATTGCCTCCCGCGGGTGCGGTGGGGGCAGCGCGGCAGGCGGGGCGACTGAATCGGATGCCGTACAGGAGAGTACCGTGGCAGATGGAGCGGTGACCGTCAACGGCGTCAATATTTACGGAATGACGCAGGAGGAGGCGCGCAAGGCGATCCTTGATTCATTTGACTGGAAGATGAAGGCCAAATACGAAGACAAAGAGACCGACGTCACCAATCTGATGGCGGATAAAGTTGATCAGCTTCTCGAGGAGATCTATGCAAGTGATCTGAAACCGGGTGAGACATATGAAGTCAACACGGAAAATATGATCGAGGATGCCAAGGCAGAGGCAGCACTGATTGCCGGAAACTGGAACATGGCAGCCAAAAGCGGCGGTATCTCCGGTTACAATAAGGAAACGGGCAAGTTTGAGTTCAGCGAGGGCACCAAGGGACTTGTCATCGATCAGGATAAGCTGGCACAGGCGATGGTCGATGCGATTGACAAGAAAGAGTTTGATGCCGTCCTGACCGCAGAGACGAAGGAAGTCGCAGCGGATTCGTCGGTACAGGATAAGTACAAGACAATGTCCACCTACACAACCACGACGACCTCCAACAGCAACCGAAACGAGAATATCCGTCTGGCGGTCGCAGCGTTAAACGGAACGATTGTCAAACCAGGACAGGAATTTTCTTTTAACAATACGACCGGTGCGAGAACCGAAGAAAAAGGCTACAAGCCGGCAACCGCATACTTAAATGGCGAGGTTGTCCAGGAGCCAGGCGGCGGCGTCTGCCAGGTATCTTCGACCTTATACAACGCGGTTGTATTTGCGGGGCTTAAGAGTACGGAGCGCCACGCACACAGCTACGAGCCGTCCTACGTTACACCGGGCGAGGATGCGGCAGTCAGCTACGGCGGACCGGACTTCAAGTTCGTCAACAACTCGGAATATCCGCTGGCTATCAAGGCAAGCTTCAGCGCATCTGATCGAAAACTGTCGATCGCACTGTATGGAGTTCCGATTCTGAAAGAGGGTGTCAAGATCCGTATGTCTTCTGAGAAGACAGGCGAGATTGATCCGCCGTCTGCGGTTTATACCGAGGATGGTTCCCTGCAGCCGAATCAGGAAGTGCAGACAAAGGCAGCGACTCCGGGCAGCCGCTGGTCCACGGATCTGGTTATCTATGAGAATGATAAAGAAGTGAGTCGTGAATTTTTTCACAATAGCAGCTACCGTGGAAAGGCAGCGCAGATCAAACGTAACAGTTCCGCTACTGTAGCGACCAACGCAACGGAGGCAACGGCGGCAGCAGAGAGCACTGCGGCTGAGACAAATGCAGCTAATGAGAGCACAGTGGCACATGAGACAACCACAGCGGCATCGTCCAGCTCTGGCGGCGAGACAAAAGCTCCGACCACGACAGCGGCGGAATCCAACGAAGGACCACAGGAGACAACTCCAGAGCCAGAGGAAACGAACCCGGTTGTGGAAGCAAATGGACCTGGAAGCAATTAAAACCAAGGCAAAACGAAAGTGAAATATAGAAAGTGCTGTAAGATGGATTGCAAAAATGAATGATAAAAGGGCATTCAAGCGGCATTTGAATGAAAAGCACCGCTGGATGGAGAGTCTTTCTTCATCTGGCGGCGCTTTTTTTCATATTTTGTGGTTTTATCGACTATCTGAAAAAACAGTAGACAGCTTTTTTGTAATTGTTCGAAAAATAATACCGGATATAAATCAAAATTATTTGCATTTTGACGAGAATTTGTTATAATATTATCAGGTAAATTTCCAGGACAATCTATTTGGGGAGATTTATTACTGAATACATTCACTATCAATAGGAGGAATATTCATTATGGCAAGAAAGATGAAAACCATGGATGGAAACCACGCAGCAGCGCATGCTTCTTACGCATACACCGACGTGGCAGCTATCTATCCGATTACCCCTTCTTCTCCGATGGCTGAGGCTACCGATGAATGGGCAACAGACGGAAGAACCAATATTTTCGGCCACACAGTTCAGATTACAGAGATGCAGTCTGAGGCAGGTGCAGCAGGTGCAGTACACGGATCTCTGGCAGCAGGTGCGCTGACAACCACGTACACCGCTTCCCAGGGTCTGCTTCTGATGATCCCGAACTTATACAAGATTGCAGGTGAGCAGCTCCCGGGCGTATTTAATGTTTCTGCTCGTGCACTGGCCAGCCATGCGTTATCCATCTTTGGTGACCATTCTGATATTTATGCGTGCCGTCAGACAGGCTGCGCGATGCTGTGTGAATCCAGCGTACAGGAAGTTATGGATTTAACCCCGGTTGCACATCTGGCATCCATCAAGGGCAAGATTCCGTTCATTAACTTCTTCGATGGTTTCCGTACATCCCATGAGATTCAGAAGATCGAGACCTGGGATTACGAAGATCTGAAAGATATGGCAGATATGGATGCAATCGATGCATTCCGTAAGAATGCACTGAACCCGAACCACCCGTGTCAGCGCGGTTCTGCTCAGAACCCGGATATCTTCTTTCAGGTAAGAGAGGCTTGCAACCCGTACTACGATGCACTTCCGGCGATTGTTCAGGAATACATGGACAAGGTCAATGAGAAGATTGGCACAGACTACAAGCTGTTCAACTACTATGGCGCTCCGGACGCAGAGCACGTTATCATTGCAATGGGTTCTGTCAACGATACCATCGAGGAGACGATCGATTACCTCGTAGCAGCTGGAAAGAAAGTCGGCGTTGTAAAGGTTCGCCTGTACCGTCCGTTCGTAGCCAGCGCACTGGTAGACGCTATTCCGGATACAGTTAAGCAGATTTCCGTATTAGATCGCACCAAAGAGCCAGGTTCCCTTGGCGAGCCGCTTTACCTTGATGTAGTAGCAGCATTAAAGGGTACAAAATTCGATCAGACTCCGATCTTCACAGGTCGTTATGGACTTGGTTCCAAGGATACCACACCGGCTCAGATCGTAGCTGTATATGAGAACACAACCAAGAAACAGTTCACCATCGGTATCGTAGATGATGTTACCAACCTTTCCCTGGAGCTTGGCGCACCGCTTGTTACCACTCCGGAAGGAACTGTAAACTGTAAGTTCTGGGGTCTTGGTGCCGACGGTACTGTAGGTGCAAACAAGAACTCTATCAAGATCATCGGCGATAATACCGATATGTACGCACAGGCTTACTTCGATTATGACTCCAAGAAATCTGGTGGTGTTACAATGTCCCACCTTCGTTTCGGTCATAAACCGATCAAATCCACCTACCTGATCCACAAGGCAAACTTTGTTGCCTGTCACAACCCGGCTTACATCCGTAAGTACAACATGGTTCAGGAACTGGTTGACGGCGGTACATTCCTGTTAAACTGCCCGTGGAACATGGAAGAGCTGGAGCAGCACTTACCGGGACAGGTTAAGAAGTTCATCGCTGACCACAAGATTAAATTCTACACCATCGACGGTGTTAAACTGGGTATCGAGACCGGTATGGGCCCGACCCGTATCAATACCATCCTTCAGTCCGCATTCTTCAAGCTGGCAAATATTATTCCGGAGGAGAGAGCGATCGAACTGATGAAGGCTGCTGCAAAGGCAACCTATGGTCGTAAGGGCGAAGATGTTGTTAAGAAAAACTGGGCTGCTATCGATGCAGGCGCTCAGAACGTTGTAGAGATTCAGGTTCCGGAAAGCTGGAAGAACGGCGAGGACGAGGGACTTGAGATGACTCACGCAACCGAGGGAAGAGCAGACGTTGTTAAGTTTGTCAACACCGTTCAGGCTGCTGTCAATGCTCAGGAGGGTAACAACCTGCCGGTATCTGCATTTACCGATTATGTAGATGGTACAACTCCATCTGGTTCCGCTGCATACGAGAAACGTGGTATCGCAGTCAATGTACCGGTTTGGAATCCGGACAACTGTATCCAGTGTAACTTCTGTTCTTATGTGTGCCCGCACGCAGTTATCCGCCCGATCGCGATGACCGAGGAAGAGGCTGCTGCCGCTCCGGAAGGAACAAAGACACTGCCGCTTACAGGTATGCCGCAGTACAAGTTCGTGATGACTATTTCTTCCCTGGATTGTACCGGATGTGGTTCCTGTGCAAATGTCTGCCCGGGCAAGAAGGGTGAGAAAGCACTTACGATGGTAAGTCTTGACAAGAATCTGGAGGCTCAGAAGGGTTATGACTACGGTCAGACACTTCCGATCAAACAGGATGTCATTGATAAATATAAAGAGACAACCGTTAAGGGAAGCCAGTTCAAACAGCCGTTACTTGAGTTCTCCGGCGCTTGTGCAGGATGCGGCGAGACTCCGTACGCAAAACTGATTACTCAGCTGTTCGGCGATCGTATGTACATTGCCAACGCAACCGGATGCTCCTCTATCTGGGGCAACTCTTCACCGTCCACACCTTACACCATGAACAAGGCTGGCAAGGGTCCGGCTTGGGACAACTCCCTGTTCGAGGACAACGCAGAGTTCGGTTATGGTATGCTTCTGGCTCAGAACGCAATCCGTGACGGCTTAAAGGGTAAGGTTGAGGCTGTGATGGCGGCAGAACAGGCGACCGATGAAGTGAAAGCAGCTTGCAAAGAGTGGCTGGATACTTACGGAATCGGTGCATTGAACGGCGCAGCTACCGACAAGCTGGTAGAGGCTCTGGACGGCATCGACTGCCCGAACTGCAAGGATATTGTGAAGAACAAAGACTTCCTCGCTAAGAAATCCCAGTGGGTATTCGGCGGCGACGGTTGGGCTTACGATATCGGTTTCGGCGGTGTTGACCACGTACTTGCTTCCGGCAAGGATATCAACATCATGGTATATGATACCGAGGTTTACTCCAACACAGGCGGACAGTCCTCTAAGGCAACTCCGACCGGTGCAGTTGCACAGTTCGCAGCAGGTGGTAAAGATGTGAAGAAGAAAGATCTTGCTTCCATCGCTATGAGCTACGGCTATGTATACGTTGCCCAGATCTCCATGGGTGCTGATTATGCTCAGACTGTTAAGGCAATCGCTGAGGCAGAGGCATATCCGGGTCCGTCCTTAGTCATTGCATATGCTCCGTGTATCAACCACGGTATCAAGAAAGGTATGGACAAGGCTCAGACCGAGGAGAAACTGGCGGTAGAGTGCGGTTACTGGCACAACTTCCGTTACAATCCGGCTGCAGAGGACAAGAAGTTCACTCTGGACAGCAAGGCACCGACAGGTGACTACCAGTCATTCTTAAAGGGTGAGGTTCGTTACGCATCTCTGGCTCTGAAGAATCCGGATAGAGCCGGCGCGCTGGATGCAAAGAACGAGGAAGAGGCAAAGGCTAGATACCAGTACCTGAACAAGCTCGTTACTCTGTATACAAACAACTAATGAATCACTGATTCATGAATATATGACATACGATATATAAAACGTATGACTGCAGAAGCTCCGTCGAAAGATGGAGCTTTTGTTGTGTAATAGGAAATTCCTTGGAATTCCCTATTACACAACAAGGCACATTCTTTTTTTAAGGGGGAAAATCGTATAATAGAGTGTTTTTGTGGTATCCTGTATATGAAAAGGATCTGAAAATTATATGCTTCAATAAAACAGGAAAATAAAAAATATTTCAGGCAATGTTGAGAGAGATAATTCGATATAGCATTTAGAAAGCGGGGAAATCAGGATGGCACAGGGCAAAGATTTTTATATTCCATTTCAGGATGGGAGCGGCAGAATCCATGGCATCTGCTGGGAGCCGGAGGAAACACCGTGGGCGGTCATTCAGGTGGCACACGGTATGATCGAGCACATTGGCAGATACGAAGAATTTGCACAGGCGATGAACCGGGCGGGGATTGCGGTCATCGGGCACGATCATCCGGGACATGGACGGACAGCAAAACCAGGTGAATTAGGCGAGTTCGCGGAGAAAAATGGTGTCCGCCGCGTGAACGGTGCGATGGCGCAGGTGGCACGTTTTGCGAAACACAAGTTTCAGGGCATTCCGCATATTCTTCTGGGGCACAGCATGGGTTCGTTTTTTGGACGCCGTTTTATCACGCATTATGGAGAATGGCTGGACGGCGCAATTTTCATGGGAACCGGAAGCCAGCCGGAACCACTTTTGTGGCTGGGCGGAACCGTCGTGGCAGTGGCAGCGTGGCTGGAAGGAAGAAATGGACGAAATGAGCGGCTGCACCAGCTGGTTCTTGGAAGCTATAACCGCTATTTTGAAAAAGGAAAAACGGAACATCAATGGCTGTCGCGCGTGACGGAGGAGGATGAAAAATACGAGGCGGATCCATACTGCCAGTTTTTATTTACCGATGGGGCATTCGTCGATTTTTTCCAGGTCATGCTGGATTTGAAGCGGAAGAGAGGCTTTGATGGAATTCCGAAAAATCTGCCGATTCTGCTGATATCGGGAGAGGAGGACCCGGTCGGAGAAGGCGGACGCGGTGTGCGGCGCGCGATGGAAGATCTGCAAGAAACCGGATGTACCAATGTGTCGATGCAACTTTATCCGGGGGCAAGGCATGAACTGTTTCATGAGATCAACCGGGAAGAGGTATTTGGTGATATTGTGGACTGGGTAAGTAAATTATAAGTAATACTTATAACTTACTTAATGAAAAATAATATACAAATGAAAAAACAATCTTTACAGTTCATATGCTTTTTTTTATAATTGAGAATGTTTTGGAAACTGTGTAAAAAGGTAGTTTTAAATTGGGTACAGGGAGAGAAAATCTATGGAAAATGAAAAGAAATTTACGGGACCTGCCTATGAGTTTGAGGCGAAGATGCCGTTAAAACAGGCGATTCCGCTGGGACTGCAGCACGTGCTTGCGATGTTTGTTGGTAACTTGACACCACTTCTGATCATCACAGGCGCCTGTGGTATCACGGGCGGAAACGATCTGGCACAGCTGCAGATCGAGCTTCTGCAGAATGCGATGCTGGTGGCGGGACTGATCACGCTGCTGCAGTTATTTTCGGTTGGTCCGGTCGGCGGCAAGGTTCCGATTATCATGGGAACCAGCTCTGGTTTCATCGGTGTATTCAACAGCGTGGCGGCTACGATGGGCGGCGGTATTTTAGCGTACGGCGCCATTATGGGTGCTTCGATCATCGGCGGTCTGTTCGAGAGTGTGCTTGGATGCTTCTTAAAGCCGCTTCGCCGATTTTTCCCGTCGGTCGTAACAGGTACGGTCGTTCTTTCGATTGGTCGGTCATTGATCGGGGTCGGCGTCAATTCCTTCGGCGGCGGCAGCTCAGCGCAGGACTTTGGTTCCATGGAAAATATGCTGCTTGCTATTTTTGTCCTGATTGTGATTCTGGCAGTGAAGCACGGAACGAAGGGATATTTAAGTTCTTCCTCGATTCTGGTCGGAATTATTGCCGGTTATGCTGTAGCATTCATCATGGGTCTGGTGCTTCCGCACACGGGCATTGCAGCGGACGGAACCGAATATACCAAAGCATGGGTATTAAACTGGGATAAGGTAGCACGGGCGAGCTGGATCAGCATTCCGGCGATCGTCCCGGTTAAAATTGTCTTTGATATGCGCGCGATTTTGCCGGTTCTTATCATGTTTATTGTAACCGCTGTTGAGACGGTCGGAGATATTTCCGGTGTCGTTGAGGGCGGTATGGACCGTGAGGCGACCGATAAAGAGCTTTCCGGCGGCGTTATCTGCGATGGACTTGGTTCCAGTATTGCGGCGCTGTTCGGTGTTCTTCCGAACACTTCGTTCAGCCAGAACGTAGGTCTGGTTACGATGACAAAGGTAGTCAACCGCATGGCACTTGCAACCGGCGCGGTATTCCTGATTCTGTGCGGTCTGATTCCGAAGCTGGGTGCGATCGTTTCGATCATGCCGCAGTCGGTACTGGGAGGCGCAGCGGTTATGATGTTCTCTTCGATCGTAGTTAGCGGTATTCAGCTTATCACGAAAGAGAAGATGACTTCACGCAACCTGACCATCGTCTCTGTTGCACTGGGTGTTGGTTACGGCATGGGTGCACATGCAACCATCCTTTCCAAGATGCCGGAAGCAATTCAGCTTGTATTCGGCGGATCTGGTATCGTTCCGGCAGCTTTCATGGCGATTATCCTGAATGTGCTGCTGCCGAAGGATGAGGCGTAAGAAATAGGAAGATTAGAAAAAGGTTATAGGTACATAAAAATATAAGATCCATCTATAAAATATGGAATGTATGGCTGAAAGTGATACGTAGATTGATAAAAAGGGACTGGCATCATGCTGCATGTGTGATGTCAGTCCTTATAGTTTTATTCGATTGTTACCAGATTCTCCAGGCGTTTGAGCTCCTCCGGCGTGTCTACATCCATCAATTCCTCCGGCACTTCGGCAGTCACATACTGGACAACGTCCGGATGCTGGCGGAGAACATGGCTTCCGCCAGCTTTTTCCGGCAGATGGAGCAGTTCGTCAAAATATGCCCGGTCGAAGAGAATCGGGCTTCCGACGGTGGTTGAGACGGAAGGTTCGGGAGAAGCCGTCATTTGGACGCTGCAGAGCTGTACGATCGGTGATTTTTCTGCAATTCCTGAATTCTGAGGCAATTTTGATTTCAAAATGGAAAAATCAGAATCTGGGAAAACAGATTCAGAGTGACGTGGTGATATTTTGCATTCGAGATAGCGCCGGCATATCCGTTCCAGTGTCCGCGGACGCAGAAGCGGCTGATCGCCGAGTGCAAAGAGACAGCCTGATAAATCCGGGTGCCTTTTTAACATGTGTGTAAGTCCTAGGCAGAGCGCCTCGTTCCGATTGGGAAGTGTATGAATCAGCACCGGAATTCCCAGGGACTGACAGTAATCGTGAACCTCCCGGGAGCGCGTCACAACGAGACGATCGGCAAAGAGCGGAACAGAACCGGTCACATCCAGAACCGAGTGGATGAGCGGAGCACCGTGGAACGAAGCCATGAGCTTGTTCGAGCCGAAACGTTTTCCAAGACCGGAGGCCATGATGATGCAGGCGATCCGGACATCGTTTGAATTTTGCAAACAAGTGAAAGAGGGTGTTTGTGTTCCAGAAGAGTAAAAAACAGATTTCCGCCTGCAAAAAAATTCGTCATATAACTGTTGCCCACTCTCCGTACATGCATCCCGATATGCCTCATACTTAGCTAGAAACTCCCTCGCCTCCGCCGTCATCTGGCTGCCTCCGCCGCCTTTTCCGCCGGTGGTGCGGACGGTCAGTGGAAATCCAAGCGTGGCTTCGGCGGAGCGGATAATCCGAAGTGCTTTTGTATACGCCATATTCATGGACAGAGCGGCGGAGCGGAGCGAGCCGGTTTCATCGATGGCATGAAGAAGCTGACGAGGACCTTCGCCAAAGAAACGATGGTTTTCGTCGTTGCAGAGGTAGGTACGGATGGATGGTTTCATAGTTTTTGTCAAATCCTCCTAATCTTTTCTGGAAAAAGGGGTCTCGTTGTATTTTAAAAATAACAACGGAATTATACCATGTTTTATGCTATAATAAAAGATGGATAAGTTTGTTATTTAAGAAATAGATGAAAAAGAGGAAAAACCTATGATGACGATTCGAGAATATAAACGGGTAGAAAGCCTGGAGGAAGCCTGGGAGCTGAATCAGAAAAAAGCGAACCGGGTGATAGGCGGTATGATCTGGCTGAAGATGAGCCGGGGCAATGTAGGAACCGCGATTGATATTTCAGGGCTGGGGCTGGATCAGATAGAGGAGACAGAGGATGCGTTTGAGATCGGCGCGATGGTTACCCTGCGCCAGCTGGAAGAACATCCGGGACTGGCGGCATACACAGACGGTGCCATGCGCGAGTCGGTGCGCCATATCGTCGGCGTGCAGCTTCGGAACCTGGCGACAGTCGGAGGCAGTATCTATGGCAGATTTGGATTTTCAGATGTCCTGACGATGTTCCTGGCGATGGACACCGAAGTGGAACTTTACAAAGCTGGACGGATGCCGTTGGTGGAATTTGCAAAACAGATCGGCGGCCGGGACATTTTAGTCAAATTAATTGTCCATAAAGACAAAGCCGTATATCACTACCAGTCCGTGCGGAATACGCAGACTGATTTTCCAGTACTGACCTGTGCAGCGGCGAAACGGGCGGATGGAGCATATCGTTTTAGCATCGGTGCGCGTCCGGGGCGTGCAGTGTTGTTCGAGGCATCAGCGGAGACAATACAGGCGCTTATAGAGGAAAAGCAAAAGGCTGAAACAAAAGCAGATGCGGATGCCGATACCAGAGAAAAGCAGGACAAGGCGCAGACCGGGAAGAAAGCAGCCTGTCTTGCAAAGTGGATCCGTGATCAGGTTCAGACGTCTTCCAATATGCGCGGCAGCGCTGAATACCGGAAACATTTAACCGGTGTTCTGATAAAGCGGGCGGTGCGTGTGCTGGAAGAGTGCTAAACGAAATAGGACAATAAAATGATCGTATAACAGTATGAATATTAGGAGATTCACATATGATGCAGATAACGATTACTCTAAATGGAACGAAGATTTCCCCGGAGATTGAACCGGATACGCTTCTGATTGATCTGGTACGCAGTCAGGGCTGTTACAGTGTCAAGCGCGGCTGCGAGACGGCAAACTGCGGACTCTGTACCGTATTTCTGGATGAAAAACCAGTGCTTTCCTGTTCCGTGCTGGCGGCGCGGGCGGACGGTCACAGCGTGACGACGCTGGAAGGACTCCAGGAGGAGGCAAAAGAATTTGGCGCATTCATTGCCGATCAGGGAGCCGAACAGTGCGGCTTCTGTAATCCAGGCTTTATCATGAATGCGCTGGCGCTGTTCCGGGAAAAAGAGTTCCCGGAGGAGGATGAAATCCGCGAATATCTGGCAGGAAACCTGTGCCGCTGTTCCGGTTATGAAGGACAGCTTCGCGGCATTCTGGCATTTTTAGACTGGAAGAGAGAAAAACAGAAGGAGGCGGCAGAATGAGAGTAGTCAATACTTCTGTACGAAAAAAAGATGCGATGCAGCTGGTAACCGGACAGCCGGTTTACGTGGATGATCTGGCGCCGCAGGACTGCCTGATCGTCAAACTTCTGCGTTCCCCGTATGCGAATGCGATGGTAAAAACGATCAACACCGCGATCGCAATGAAAGTTCCGGGCATCGAGGCAATTTATACCTGGGAGGATGTGCCGCAGGATGCAAAGCGCTACACACAGGCGGGGCAGACATACCCGGAGGCGAGCCCGTATGACCGTCTCCTGATCGACCGCCATGTCCGTTTTCAGGGCGATATTGTGGCGATTGTAGCAGGAAAAGATGAAAAATGTGTCGATAAAGCACTTCGCCTGATCAAGGTACAGTACGAAGTCTTAGAGCCGGTTCTGGATTTCCATACGTCAAAGGACAACCCGATCCTGGTTCACCCAGAGGACAACTGGGAGAGTCTTGCTCCGGTCGGCGCAGACAACAAGCGCAACCTCTGCGCGCACGATGAGTGCGGCAACGGGGATGTCGAGGCGGTTTTAAAGGACTGCGACATCGTGATTGACCATGTATACCACACAAAGCCGTGCCAGCAGACGATGATGGAGACATTCCGTACCTATTGTTCGATCGATACCTACGGAAGATTAAATATTTTAAGTTCCACGCAGATCGTGTTCCACTGTCGCAGAATCGTGGCAAATGCGCTTCATATCCCGAAGTCGATGGTGCGCGTGAGCAAGCCGAGAATCGGCGGAGGGTTTGGTGCGAAGCAAACGGCGGTCTGTGAAGTGTATCCGGCATTCGTTACCTGGATGACGAAAAAACCATCGAAGCTGATTTATAGCCGGATGGAGACACAGACGGCGTCTTCGCCGCGCCATGAGATGGAGATGCATGTGCGTCTGGGAGCGATGAAGGACGGCACGATCCGCGGCATCGATCTTTACACATTGTCCAATACCGGTGCTTACGGCGAGCATGGACCGACAACCGTTGGGCTGTCAGGACACAAATCGATCCCGTTGTATGGAAGTGTTGAAGCATTCCGCTTTATCAGCGATGTTGTCTATACGAATATCATGTCGGCAGGCGCGTACCGTGGCTATGGTGCGACACAGGGACTTTTCGCGATCGAGTCGGCGGTCAATGAGCTGGCAGACCAGATTCAGATGGATCGCTTTGAGATCCGCCTGAAAAACATGGTTAAAGAGGGCGATCTGATGCCAGCATATTATAATCAGGTTAATACAAGCTGCGCACTCGACCGTTGTGTAAAAAAAGTGCGTGAGATGATCGGCTGGGAAGACAAATATCCGGTGCGTGACATGGGCAATGGCAAGGTCCGCAGCGTCGGCATGGGTATGGCGATGCAGGGATCGGCAATCACGGCGATGGATGTCGGAAGTGCCCGTCTCAAAGTCAACGACGAAGGGTTCTATACATTGTCGCTCGGAGCGGCAGATATGGGAACCGGCTGTGACACGATTCTGGCGCAGATTGCGGCGGAAGTGCTGGAATGCCCAATCGACGCGATCACGGTGCTGGGCGCGGACACGGATTCATCCCCGTATGACTCAGGTTCTTATGCATCGAGTACGACCTATCTGACCGGAAAAGCGACCGAACGGTGTGCGCTGCGCCTGCGTGAGCAGATCTGTAAACTGGGTGCAGAGCTTCTGGGCGTCCCGGCGGATGCAGTGGAATTTGACGGAAAAGAGGTATTCACAACCGAAAAAGCCGGGGATGAGACGAAGAAGATCGCTCTGGCTGATATCGCAACGGCGTCCATGTACGGGCATGAAATTCCGCTGGAGGTAACCGAGTCGAGAACCGCCCACATTTCCCCGCCTCCGTTTATGGCAGGTGCGGTTGAGCTTGAGATTGATATGGAGACAGGCGAAACCAGCGTTATTAATTATGCGGCAGCGGTAGACTGCGGTACACCGATCAATCCGAATCTGTCCCGCCTGCAGGTTGAGGGCGGTCTGATGCAGGGAATCGGCATGGCGCTGACGGAAAATATTACCCGCAATGCACAGGGTGGTGTGCGTGAAAATTCCCTGATGCAGTATAAGATTCCGACCCGGATTGACTATGGACATTTAAACGTCGAGTTTGAGAGCAGTTATGAGCCATCTGGTCCGTTCGGAGCAAAGTCGATCGGCGAGATTGTTATCAACACGCCGCTTCCGGCGATTGCTGATGCGGTGTACAATGCAGTCGGAAAACGATTCTATGAGCTTCCGATCACGCCGGAGCAGATTGCACGCGCGGCGGCAGAGAAGCTGGGAGAAGATTTTGTTTAAAGAGATAGATTAAAAACAAAAAGCTGCAGCAGAATGTTATATGTTAGCATTTTGCGGCAGCGTTTTGTTTTTTGTGCGCACAATGTCAATTAATTAGTGTCATAGTTCTAAGCTGTTTTGGCTTGCATTCTGCCGCAGGTCTATATATAATGAAAGAGTGAATATCTATTTTAGGTCTGGTAAATCTGATTTCATGATTCAAATCTATTTATTTTAATTTCAAATCAAATTCAAGTAGAATCTCTTTTATCTCAGTTGAGAAGACCCCACCTCTTTTGGGTGATATCAATTTCAGAGAAAATAAGATTGTTATAATATATTTTTAATTCTAAAAATTCAAAATATCATTAAAAGTATCCAAATTTTAAGCCTGTATGATATGAAAAATACAAGGCAAGGTAAAAAATCAATAATAGGGGGAAATATATGTTCAGTAAAATAAACAGTTTCAGCACCCGCGGCATCGATGGCTACCGGATCACGGTGGAAGTTGATGTGAGTAACGGATTGCCGAGTTTTGTCATGGTGGGCTACCTGGCGGAGGAGGTGCGGGAGGCGCAGGAGCGCGTTCGGACCGCACTTCGGAATGCGGGGTTTTGCCTGCCGCCGAAGCGGATCACGGTCAATTTATCGCCAGCCGGGGTGCGGAAAGAGGGAACGGGGTGTGATCTGGCGATCGCGGCAGGAATTTTGAGGTGCTTGTGGGAACAGGGTGAAAAGGCAAAAATAAGAAAGACGGATGAAACCTGCCCGGAAATGGATGGGATGGAAGATGAGGAGAATAATTCTGCACCGGATTGGGACCAATGGGCGTTTATCGGTGAACTGGGTTTGGACGGCAGCATCAAGCCGTTGACCGGTGTTCTCTCGATGGTCTATGAAGCGCGCCGCTGCGGAATGAAACGGGTTTTTCTATCCGAAGAGAATGTACAGGAGGGACGGGCTGTGGATGGAATCGAGATCGTCGGAGTCCGGGATGTGAAAGCGCTGACGGGTTGCCTGCAGCATCCGGAACAGATTCACGGACAATGGTTCACACCCGATCTGTTTCAGGCGGGACAGGAAGAATTTGACGTCGATTTTGATGAGATCGTCGGACTTCCGCTGGTGCGGCAGGCAACCGAGGCAGCAGCAGCGGGGCGTCACAACATTCTCTATATCGGACCGGCTGGAACGGGAAAAACGATGGCAGCTCGGCGTATTCCGACAATTTTGCCGCCGCTTACGCTGGAGGAAAGCATTGAAGTTTCGAAGATATACAGTATCTGCGGTCTCCTGAAGCCAGACACGCCGCTGGTTTTGCAGCGTCCGTTCCGCAGTCCGCATCACAGCACGACCGCCCAGGCGATGGCAGGCGGAGGACGAAATCCGAAGCCCGGGGAGATCTCACTCGCCAGTTATGGAACCCTCTTTTTAGATGAGTTAACGGAGTTTCAGCCGAAAATTTTGGATCTGCTGCGTCAGCCGATGGAGGAAGGAAGCATCACGGTTTCCCGTCTCAACCAGACGGTTGTATTTCCGGCAAAAACGATGATTGCGGCGGCGATGAATCCCTGCAAATGCGGTTTTTTCCCAGATTTGGGAAAATGCCGTTGTACTCCAACCCAGATCCGCCGGTATCTGAACCGCGTTTCGGGACCATTTTTAGATCGGATCGATATTGGGGTGGAAGTACCGCGGCAGGATTTGGGGATGATGGCTGCAGAGAAAAGTATAGATGAGGGGAGTTTTCCACAGACAGAGCAGAGGAATTCCTCCGCTGTCATGCGCGCCCGCGTCATGGAGGCGCGCGCTCGACAGGAAAAGAGGTTTGCAGACGAATCTATCTCCTATAACAGCCAGATGACCCGCCGCCAGATCGAAGAGTATTGCCGTCTGTCCGGGGAAGATGCGGTATTTCTGGAAAAGGTCGAACGGCAGCAGGGAATCAGTGCCAGGGGACACGGAAAGATTTTAAAAGTAGCGCGCACACTTGCCGATCTGGATGGACAGGCGGAGATCGGGCGGACGCAGTTAGCGGAGGCGATAGGATTCCGGAGTTTTGAAAAAAAATATTGGGGGAGTCTCTGAAAAGAAGCATGTCTAAAAGATTGAAAGAATAAAAAGTTTAACAAGGGTTGTAATTGTTATATGGTAAAAGGCAGCCGATCTGACATATATAGGGGGAAAAGATATGGAAATAGGAAAAGAAGAGAGCAATGTACAGAATGCTCAGCTTTCTATGCAGGAACTATATGGAAAAACACAGGAACCGTCGCATAAAAATGTGCTTCTGACAGAAAATATGCAGTATTCCGACCGTGAGCGCATCCATGCCTACTGGCTATCGCGAGTGGATGGAATCGGCGCGGTGACGGCGGCTAAATTATATGAATCGTGCGGCAGTTTTGAGAGAATCTATGAGCGGGTTTTATATAATAGGAAGAAACTGGATCCGTTTATATGCTCCTTTCTCGGAAAAGCTGTGAAAAAGGGGCTGGAGGAAGCGGTTCCGCTCTTCAAACAGCGCGTGGAAGAATACGATAGGCTGGAGGAACAGGGGGTACGTTTCATTCTGTGCGGTGAGGCGGCATATCCGAAGCGCCTGACGCATATCTATGATAAACCGATGTGGCTGTTTGTGCGTGGAATGCTTCCAGAAGATGCGAAACCATCCGCGGCAGTCATCGGGGCGCGCAGCTGTACGCCGTATGGACGACAGGAGGCAGAGTATTTCGGCCGGATTCTGGCAGAAAACGGCGTGCAGGTAGTGAGTGGCATGGCGCTGGGGATCGATCAGGCGGGGCATAAGGGCGCGATGGATGGCGGTGGACTGACGTATGCCGTGATGGGCTGTGGGATTGACACCTGTTATCCGCCATCCGGCATACGGCTGCATGCGCGCATCCGTGAACAAGGCGGCATATTGTCAGAATATGGACCGGGTGTACCGCCGACGGCATCCCATTTTCCAATCCGGAACCGGATCATCAGCGGACTTTCCGACCTGGTGCTGGTCGTGGAAGCGCGAAAAAGAAGCGGTTCCCTGATTACGGCGGATCTGGCGCTGGAGCAGGGAAAAGAGGTATTTGCGCTGCCGGGACGGCGCATCGATCCGCTCAGTGAGGGCTGCAACCGGCTGATTGCACAGGGGGCGGGGATCGTGACGAAACCGGAGGATGTGTTGGATTTCTTCCATATAAAATGTAAAAATTCTTGTAAAAAAACAATAAAATCAGTAAATGCACTTGCCAAGTCGGAAAAAATGGTGTATAGTTGCCTAGATTCACAACCGAAACATCTGGAAGCGGTCATGAAAAGCTGTGGGGTGACAGCTGGGGAATGCATGACTGCGCTTTTGAATCTGGAAATGCAGGGATTGATCCTGCAGCCAATGAATCAATATTACGTTAGGAAGATTGTATAGAGGTCTGTTATGGCAAAAAATCTGGTTATTGTAGAGTCTCCGGCGAAAGTCAAGACAATTAAAAAATTTTTGGGTTCCAACTATGAGGTGGACGCCTCCGGCGGTCATGTGCGCGACCTCCCTAAGAGTACGCTGGGGGTGGACGTAGAGCATGGATATGAGCCGAAGTATATCACCATCCGGGGAAAGGGCGATGTGTTGGCGCGTCTGCGGAAAGAGGTTAAAAAAGCGGATAAGATTTATCTCGCAACTGACCCGGACCGCGAGGGAGAGGCGATCTCCTGGCACCTGATGAAAGCATTAAAGCTGGATGAACAGAAAGATAAAAAGGTTTACCGTATCAGTTTCAATGAGATTACAAAAAACGCCGTCAAGGCATCTTTAAAAGAGCCGCGTGCCATCGATGAAAATCTGGTGGATGCACAGCAGGCGAGACGTATGCTCGACCGTATGGTGGGTTACCTCATCAGCCCGCTTCTCTGGGCGAAGGTCAAGAGAGGACTCAGCGCCGGTCGTGTGCAGTCGGTCGCGCTGCGTATGATCTGCGACCGTGAGGAAGAGATCAATGCGTTTATACCGGAAGAATACTGGACGCTGGATGCACAGCTCCACGTACATGGCTCCAGAAAGAAGCTGACCGCCCATTATTACGGCGATAAGGACGGCAGGAAGGCAATTCACAGCAAAGAGGAAGTGGAGGCGCTTATGAAGCGTCTGGAGGGCTGTGAGTACGAAGTGCGCGATGTGAAGCTGGGCGAGCGCGTGAAGAAGGCGCCGATCCCGTTTACGACCAGTACGCTGCAGCAGGAGGCATCCAAGACGCTGAATTTCTCAACGCAGAAGACGATGCGCCTTGCCCAGCAGCTCTATGAGGGCGTGGATATCAAGGGACGCGGCACAATCGGTCTGATCACCTACCTGCGTACCGATTCCACCCGCATCGCGGCAGAGGCAGATGCGGCGGCGAGAAGCTATATCGGCGACCAGTTTGGGGCAAGTTACGTGTCCGAGGCGCCGGCAGCGGCAAAATCAGACGCCAAGATCCAGGACGCACACGAGGCGATCCGTCCGACCGACATTACACTGACGCCGGTACAGGTAAAAGAACAGCTTTCCAGAGACCAGTTCCGTCTGTACCAGCTTATCTGGAAGCGCTTCACGGCGAGCCGGATGCGCCCGGCGGTTTACGAGACAACCTCCGTCAAGGTAGCAGCCGGAGAGGAGCTTTTTACCCTGTCGGCGTCCAAAATCAAATTTGACGGCTTCATGTCCGTCTATTCACAGGACGAGGATAAGGAGACCGACGGCGTTCTGAACGAGTCGCTGGAAGCAGGCATGAAGCTGGATTTAAACCAGTTAGAACCGGCACAGCATTTTACACAGCCACCGGCACATTATACAGAGGCGTCGCTCGTCAAGGCGCTGGAAGAGCAGGGCATCGGACGGCCAAGTACCTATGCACCGACCATCACGACAATCATCGCGCGCCGCTATGTAGCGAAGGAAAATAAGAACCTCTATGTGACGGAGCTTGGCGAGGTAGTCAACCGGATGATGAAGAAGGCGTTCCCATCCATCGTTGATTTGCAGTTTACGGCAAATATGGAGTACCTGCTCGACAGCATCGGGGACGGCACGATCGGCTGGAAGACCGTTATCGAAAACTTTTATCCGGATCTTGACAAGGCGGTTAAAGAAGCGGAGAAGACGCTTGAGAGCGTCAAGATTGCTGACGAGGTGACGGATGTGATCTGTGACCAGTGCGGGCGCAACATGGTAATTAAGTATGGCCCGCACGGCAAATTCCTTGCCTGCCCGGGATTCCCGGACTGTAAAAACACGAAGCCGTACCTGGAAAAGATCGGCGTGAAGTGCCCGAAATGCGGTGGTGAGATTGTCATCCGTAAATCGAAAAAGGGCAGAAGATATTACGGCTGCGAAAATAACCCGGACTGCGATTTTATGACCTGGCAGAAACCGTCAAAAGAAATGTGTCCGAAATGTGGACATATTATGCTCGAAAAGGGAAATAAGCTTCTTTGTTCTAACGAAGCCTGCGGTTTTGTAAAAAACTCATAAAAACTCTTGAAATAGATATTAATTATTAAAAAAAATGAAAAATACAGAAAAACTCTTGCTATTATACGAAAATCGTGTTACAATTCTTACAGGTTAGGATCGAATTCTAATTTACGATAAAGGCAAAGGAGGTAACTGGTAAAATGAGCGTTCAATTACTGGACAAAACTAGAAAAATTAATAAGTTATTGCACAACAACCATTCTCATAAGGTTGTGTTCAATGACATTTGTGAAGTCCTCAGTGACATACTGGAATCCAATATTCTCGTAATCAGCAAGAAAGGTAAAGTACTCGGAGTTGCGATTCATGAGGGTGTGGATGAGATCGAAGAGTTGATCAAGGATCAGGTCGGCGGTTTTGTTGACCGTATGTTGAATGAACGCCTTTTAAGCGTTTTGTCAACGAAGGAAAATGTCAACCTTGCCACATTGGGATTCGCTGAGGAGAACGTGAAGAAGTATCAGGCGATCATCACGCCTATTGATATATCCGGTGAGAGACTGGGTACTCTGTTCATCTACAAATCAGATGCACAGTACGACATCGACGATATCATTCTGAGTGAGTACGGAACCACTGTTGTCGGACTTGAGATGATGCGTTCTGTCAACGAGGAGAATGCAGAGGAGACAAGAAAGATCCAGATCGTTAAATCAGCGATCAGCACCCTGTCCTTCTCCGAACTGGAAGCAATTACCCACATCTTTGATGAGCTGGAAGGCAACGAGGGCATTCTGGTAGCCAGCAAGATTGCAGACAGAGTCGGCATTACCCGTTCCGTTATCGTCAATGCACTCCGCAAGTTTGAGAGTGCAGGCGTTATTGAGTCCCGTTCGTCCGGTATGAAGGGAACCTACATTAAGGTTCTGAACGATGTTGTATTTGACGAGTTGAAAGCGTTAAAAGCGCAGAATAACCGTCCGTCATCCAATGTATAAAAACATATAAGACATTTTAAACAAAAACAAAAGTTTTGACAAAACGTGAAAAAGTGTGAGGGATAAAAAAGGACTCGGTGAGAGCCCTTTTTTATGTAATAGGAAATTCCTTGGAATTCCCTATTACACAAAAAGGCACTAACGTGCCAATGATGCGCACTCGCGCGAAGCAGAAACATGTCGCAAGCGACCGCGCTCGGCGCGAGAATGTGCCAAGGCACATTCTTTTTCATTTGCGAAATATTTATTCTAATGCATCCTTAATCTCCCCATCCGGCACATCCATCGGATAGTTTCCGGTGAAGCATGCCGTACAGAGCGGCAGTCCGCCTGCCATCTCCTCGAGATCTTCAACCGGCATATATCCAAGCGAATCCGCACCGATCTCCCGGCAGATTTCTTCGACGGAATGACTGCTGGCGATGAGCTGTTTATTGGAGGGGACATCGGTACCGAAATAGCAGGGGAAGAGGAATGGCGGAGAGCTGACGCGCACATGGACTTCCTTCGCCCCGGCTTTTTTGAGCATGCGGATCAGGTTTTTCATCGTCGTACCGCGCACGATAGAGTCATCGACGAGGACAATGCGTTTTCCCCTGACAGCCGGTTCCAGAATATTAAGCTTGATACGGACGCTATTTTCGCGTTCTTCCTGGGTCGGTTTGATGAAGGTTCTGCCGACATAGCTATTTTTATGGAAAATAATCTCATATGGAATGCCGGATGCCTTCGCATATCCCATCGCGGCGGTCAGGCCGGAATCCGGTACACCGGCGACGAGGTCGGCATCGGCAGGGAAGGAATGTGCGAGAGCCGCGCCGCCGCGCAGCCTTGCCTCATAGACGCTCACATCATCGATGTGGCTGTCGAGGCGGGCAAAATAGATGTATTCGAAAACGCAGTGCGCCCGTTTTTCCTGCTGCAGGCTTTTATCAGAAAAAACGCCGTCGCGGGTGATGGTCACGATCTCACCCGGTTCGATATCACGGATAAATTCGCCGCCGACCGAGGTGATGGCACAGCTTTCCGATGCCATGATCCAGACATTTCCCTTTTTGCCGAGGCAGAGAGGACGCAGACCAAATGGGTCACGAACACCGATCAGCTTGCGCGGGCTGGAGATAATCAGGGCATAAGCGCCGCGTGTTTTTGCCGCGGTCCGTTTGATTGCCTCTTCAGCGGTCGGGGCAGCCAGACGTTCTCTGGCGATGTGGAACGCGATTACCTCTGAATCCATCGTCGTCTGGAAGATTGCGCCGGTTTCTTCAAGCTGGCGGCGCATCTCAAACGCATTTACCAGGTTTCCGTTGTGCGCCAGACAGAGTGTTCCCTTAAAATACTTAAGTACCAGTGGCTGTGTGTTTTCGATGGTAGAAGAACCAGTTGTGGAGTAGCGGACATGACCAACTCCCAGATTGCCGCCGAGGCGTTTTAACGTCTCCTCATGAAATACCTCATTGACAAGTCCCAGCCCTTTGTAGCAGTTGACAACGCCCTTTGGACCGTTCGTGTCACAGACTGCGATGCCGCATGACTCCTGACCGCGGTGCTGGAGTGCGCTGAGTCCGTAGTACATATCTCTGGCAACATCGCCGCCCTCCAGGTCAAACATTCCAAATACGCCGCATTCCTCACGAAGCCCGGTTTCGTATGTGAGTGACTCCCTCATGATATAAACCTCCTTTGTATTCAAGATACCTGAATGATAAGAAAATAACAGGGATAATAACCCAAAATTGACTGCAAAATATCAGTATAAAAGACAATATACCAATATTTTGCAGCCAAATCATAACACATTTTTCTCGATTTTTCAATCAAGTCATAATATTGACATGTCAGATTATACGGAGAACAGCAGTTCATCGTAAGTCGGATACGGCAGGAAGAAATCCGGAATCAGGGCTTCTGCGGTATCAACGCTGCTTCTCAAGTCATCCATCTTGGCAAGAATCGTATAGTGGAAATATGTAACCTTCTCGATATTATCTTCCATGGATTCTGCCGCTTTTTCAGCCTCTGCCAGTGCTTCGGTTTTCTCGGAAATCTCGGTGTAGAGACCGGACAGCTTCTCAAGCAGTTTGCTCTCGGCGCTGATCGGTGCGTCCGGCAGGATTGCCTTTGTCTTTGCGGCGGTTTCAGCCAGCTCCTTGCAGTAGGAGAGGACGGACGGCAGGAAGGTCTTCTTCATCATCGAAAGCATCGTCTTTGCCTCGATGTTGATGGTCTTGATGTAGTTCTCTTCCTTGATTTCGTAGCGGGAGAAGAGTTCCTCCTTGGTGTAGATGCCGTGTTTCAGGAACAGTTCTACGTTTTTCTCAGCAATCAGGCGCGGAAATGCCTCTGCGCAGCTCGGCAGGTCGAAGAGTCCGCGTTTGTGAGCTTCCTCTACCCATTCGCTGGTGTAACCGTTGCCGTTGAATACGATGTGGCGGTGATCACGCAGCACTTCCTTTAAGAGCAGATGGATTTCTGCCTCCAGAGCCTTGCCTGAAAGACCTTCCAGACGGTCTGCAAATTCGCCTAAAACTTCAGCTACGGCTGTATTGATGACAATGTTCGGTTCCGATACAGAGAGAGCGGAACCTGGCATACGGAACTCGAATTTATTGCCGGTAAAGGCAAACGGAGAAGTACGGTTGCGATCGGTTGTATCTTTGATAAAGTGCGGCAGAACCTTTGCGCCCGGCTTCATGGTCTGGACTTCTTTTGCCTCAGATTCGAGATCTTTTTCCACAATATCGAGAACTGCTTCCAGATCATCTCCGATAAACATAGACACGATAGCTGGCGGTGCCTCGTTACCGCCCAGACGGTGGTCATTTCCAGCAGTTGCAACTGATACGCGGAGCAGATCGCCGTAGACATCGACTGCCTTGATCGTTGCGAACAGGAAGAGAAGGAATTGTAAGTTCTTTGCCGGATCGCGGTCCGGATCAAGAAGGTTTTCGCCGGTGTTGGTCGATAAAGACCAGTTGTTGTGTTTACCGCTTCCGTTGATGCCCTCAAATGGTTTCTCATGGAGCAGGCACACAAGGCCATGTTTTTCTGCCACACGTTTCATGATTTCCATGGTGAGCTGGTTGTTGTCAACTGCCACATTGGTAGTCGTGTAGATGGTGGCAAGTTCATGCTGCGCCGGAGCTACCTCGTTGTGTTTGGTTTTTGCCGGAATACCGAGCTTCCAGAGCTCTTCATCCAGTTCTTTCATGAAAGCGGAAACTCTCGGACGGAGAGCGCCGAAATAGTGGTCATCCATTTCCTGACCCTTCGGAGCTGGTGCGCCAAACAGAGTTCTTCCGCAGAACTTCAAATCGCTTCTCTTATTAAACAGTTCTTTATCAACCAGGAAATACTCCTGTTCCGGACCAACGGTGGAGACAACGCGGGTCACATCTTCATTTCCGAAGAGCTTCAGGACACGCAGCGCCTCGCGGTTGATGGTTTCCATCGAACGCAGAAGAGGGGTTTTGGTATCAAGTGCCTCGCCGCTGTAGGAACAGAATGCGGTCGGGATGCAGAGTGTATCGTCTTTAATAAATGCCGGGGAGGTTGGATCCCAGGCTGTATAACCTCTTGCCTCAAAGGTGGCACGAAGTCCGCCGGATGGGAAACTGGATGCATCCGGTTCGCCCTTTACCAGCTCTTTGCCGGAAAAATCCATGATGACTTCGCCATCGCCAACCGGGTTGATGAAACTGTCGTGTTTCTCAGCGGTGATGCCGGTCATCGGCTGGAACCAGTGTGTGAAGTGAGTTGCACCATTTTCAACGGCCCATTCCTTCATTGCAACTGCGACTGCATTTGCAATATCGAGATCCAGATGGCTGCCATTTTCAATCGTTTTGCGGAGTGCCTTATAAACATCTCGCGGCAATTTGCTTTTCATGACTTTGTTGTTGAATACAAGACTTCCATACAGTTCAGGGATGTTTTTTTTCATAACTCATGTCTCCTTTCAGGTTTTATGTCTGCGATTTTGTGATGATTAAATCCACGTAAGATGAATGTGCTCTGACACATTTTACATAAAGAAAAGGGCACCTCGATCATCTCGAAGCGCCCTTGCTTTTATGTGTAGTAGTATACACGAAAAATTCTGAATGTCAATACAATTTTCACACGAATTTTGAAAAAATGTTTCAAGGGAGAATATTGTACAAGATTTCTTCTATTTAAGTCGAACGTCCGTGAGACTTGGCGCGCGATTCTGGTCAGCGAAGCTGACATATTCCATACAGAATTACTGCGTGAAAAAAAATTAAAAAACCTCTTTACAAACTCAGAAAAATAGTTTATAGTTTGAACATAAAAAATTGAATCCAACGGGGTGGGCAAGGATGCCATGATAATCATGGTATTCGTGCTCACTTTTTTAAAAGGCAAAGATGGAGACTCTGTTTCGAAGAATCCGACAGAAAGACGCGGTCACCGGCTGAGAGCCGTGTCAGGAGGGAGCGGGACAATAGGGAACACTCCGGAGCCGGATGACTGAGAGCGACACTGGACACCCCGCCAGCCGCCGCAGGTAGGTCATCACGTGACTGCGCGTTAAGCAGCGAAAGAGTAAAAAGAAAAACAATCGTTTCTTTTTAAATGCGGGTGGTACCGCGGGAATATCCCGTCCCGGAATGATGTGAGTGAACGTCATTCCGGGACTTTTTTAGTTTGTCGCAAGCGACCGCGCTCGGCGCGAGAATGTGCCAAGGCACATTCTTTATTCCCGTCCCGGACATATCAAAAAGCAGAGAAAGAGAGGAAACAGCGATGGAATTTATGACAGGTAAAAAGGAAAAAGAAGTGCTGGATCTGGCAGCCGTGTTTGCAGACGGTATGGAAGGACGGGAAGTAAAGGTAAACGGCGCGATCATGAGTGTCCGCAACATGGGCGATATCGCATTTGTGATTCTCCGGAAACGTGACGGCGTGCTGCAGACTGTCTATGAAAAAGGTGTGACCGACGCGGATTTTGCTGAATTAAGAGAAGAAACATTCGTAGAAGTTTCCGGTGTCCTCCGAAAAGAAGAGCGGGCGCCGAGAGGCATGGAACTTCGTTTAAAGAGTGTTCGGATCCTCTCGAAACCGGAAGAACCGATGCCGATTGCCGTATCAAAATGGAAAATGAGCGCATCCCTGGAAGCCAAACTGGATATGCGTTCTCTGACACTCCGCAACCTGCGGGAGCGCGCACGTTTCAGAATCCAGGAAGGAATCGCACGGGCATTCCGGGAGTACCTGCATGGAGAAGGATTTACGGAAATTCATTCCCCGAAGATCGGAGCAAAAGGAGCCGAGGGCGGAGCAAACGTCTTTAAACTCGATTATTTTCACCGCCCGGCGGTGTTAGCGCAGAGTCCGCAGTTTTACAAACAGATGATGGTCGGTGTGTTTGACCGTGTGATGGAGGTTGGTCCGGTGTTCCGTGCGGAGAAGCATAACACAAAACGCCATTTAAACGAATATACCGGACTGGATTTTGAGATGGGATATATCGATGATTTTACCGATATCATGGCGATGGAAACCGGATTTCTTCAGCATATGGTGGAAATTTTAAAGAAGGAATATTCCACGGAGCTGGAAATCCTTAAAGTCAAACTTCCGGAAGTAGAGAAGATTCCGGCAGTGACCTTTACCGAGGCGAAACGCCTTGCCTCCGAAAAATATGGAACCCAGATCAAAAACCCATACGATCTGGAGCCGGAGGAAGAACACCTGATTGGACGATACTTTAAAGAAGAGTACGGCGCCGATTTCGTGTTTGTCACCCATTATCCATCCAAGAAGCGTCCATTCTACGCGATGGATGACCCGACAGACCCGAAAGTAACACTCAGCTTTGACCTTTTATTCCGTGGACTGGAAGTCACAACCGGCGGACAGCGTATCCACAGCTACACCGAGTTGATGGAGAAGATTGAAAAACGCGGTATGGATACCGAGGGAATGGAACAGTATTTAAGCACCTTCAAACACGGTATGCCGCCTCACGGCGGACTCGGTATCGGTCTGGAACGTATGACGATGCAGCTGCTTGAAGAGGAGAATGTCCGTGAGGTTTCGCTCTTCCCGAGAGATATGAGCCGTCTGGTACCGTAACGTGACAGGACGCAATTTCCTATGAAACAAAGAGCTTGTCCATAACACACATTATAATAGGAAGGAACAGAACTTATGGCAGTGAAAATAGACGATGAAATGATTGATTATGTTGGTATTTTAGCAAAGCTTTCCCTTTTCCCAGAGGAAAAAGAGGCAGCGAAAAGCGACATGAGCCGGATGCTTGAGTATATCGATATGCTGAATCAGCTTGATACTTCGGAAGTAGAACCGATGTCGCATGTCTTTGACATTCACAATGTGTTCCGCGAAGATGTCGTGGAAAATGGAGATGAATCAGATGCGATGCTTTCGAATGCACCGGAGCAGAAAGAAAAACAGTACAAGGTGCCGAGGACAGTGGAGTAAAAAGAAGTAGAGATACAGGCAGCAATATGGAGGAAATCAGGATGGGAATTTCAGAATTAACAGCGCTGGAGCTGGGAAAAGAAATTAAAGAAAAACAAATCTCCGTCCGGGAGGCGGTACAGGCATCTCTGGAACGGATTCATAAATATGAAGATACAGTTCATGCTTATGTAACGCTGACCGAGGAGGCAGCACTGGCACAGGCGGATGAGATCCAGAAACAGATTGACGATGGCACCCTGACCGGACCGCTGGCGGGCGTTCCAATGGCGATCAAGGATAATATTTGTACAGAGGGAATTGAGACAACGTGCAGTTCCAAAATTTTAAGGGGATTTGTACCTCCGTACTCAGCGGAGGCAGCGCTGAACCTCAAAAAAGCCGGTGCGATCCTGCTTGGCAAGACAAATATGGATGAATTCGCGATGGGAAGTACGACCGAGACATCCTGGTTTGGACCGACGAAAAACCCGTGGAATACAGAGCATGTACCGGGTGGATCTTCCGGTGGCTCGTGTGCGGCTGTCGCAGCGGGAGAGACCTTTTTTGCTCTTGGTTCAGATACGGGCGGTTCCATCCGCCAGCCAAGTTCCTTCTGCGGCGTGACCGGTATCAAACCGACCTATGGAACGGTTTCCCGGTATGGTCTGATCGCCTATGGTTCCTCGCTGGATCAGATTGGACCGATTGCGAAAGATACCGCAGACTGCGCGGCAATTCTGGAGACGATCGCTTCCTATGATAAAAAGGACAGCACCTCTGTCAAGCGGGAGGCGTACAATTTTACCGCTGCCCTGACCGGAGAGGTAAAAGGGATGAAGATCGGAATCCCGTCCGATTATCTGGGCGAAGGGCTCGATGAAGATGTAAAAAAAGCTGTTCTGGCGGCAGCTGAGGCGTTAAAAGAACGCGGGGCAGAAGTGGAGTTTTTTGATTTAGGCATGGTTGAGTATGCGATCCCAGCATATTACGTCATTGCATCGGCGGAGGCAAGCTCCAACCTGTCCCGGTTTGACGGTGTGAAGTACGGTTACCGCACACCGGAATATGAAGATTTACATGAAATGTATAAAAAGAGCCGTTCCGAGGGCTTTGGACCAGAGGTAAAACGCCGTATCATGCTCGGTTCGTTCGTTTTGAGTTCCGGCTACTACGATGCATATTATCTGAAAGCACTCCGCACAAAAGCATTGATTAAACAGGCATTTGACAAGGCGTTTGAGAAATACGATGTCATTCTGGGACCGGCAGCGCCGTCCACGGCACCGCTGCTGGGCGACAGCCTTTCCGATCCGATGAAGATGTATCTGGGCGATATTTATACTGTTTCGGTCAACCTGGCAGGTCTTCCGGGCATTTCAGTTCCGTGCGGGCTGGATTCGAAGGGACTTCCGATCGGGCTTCAGATGATCGCAGACTGCTTCCAGGAAAAAAAGCTGTTTGGCGCAGCATCTGCATACGAAAAGGCGAGAGGTGCATGGAAGCTTCCGGTTATGACAGACAAGGAGGGCAGATAAGATGAAGAAAGAATATGAGACAGTCATCGGCTTGGAGGTACACGTAGAGCTGGCGACGAAAACCAAGATTTTCTGCGGCTGCTCCACCGAATTTGGAGCAAAACCAAATACTCATACCTGCCCGGTTTGTACCGGTATGCCGGGTTCTCTGCCGGTTTTAAATAAGAAGGTCGTTGAATACGCGATGTCTGTCGGTCTGGCGGCAAACTGTGGTATCAACCAGTTTTGTAAATTTGACCGGAAAAACTATTTTTACCCGGACAACCCGCAGAACTACCAGATTTCCCAGCTGTATCTCCCGATCTGCCACGACGGTTATATCCCGATCGATACACCTGCCGGTGAAAAGAAAATTCGTATTCATGAAATTCACATGGAGGAAGATGCCGGAAAGCTGATCCACGACGAGTGGGAAGACTGCTCGCTGGTTGATTACAACCGAAGCGGCGTGCCGTTGATCGAGATCGTTTCTGAGCCGGATATGCGGAGTGCTGATGAGGTTATTGCCTACCTCGAACGCCTGCGCCTGCTGGTACAGTATCTGGGCGCATCCGATTGTAAGTTACAGGAAGGTTCGATGCGTGCCGATGTCAACTTATCGGTCCGTGAGGTGGGAAGTGAGACATTTGGTACGAGAACCGAGATGAAGAACTTGAACTCTTTCAAGGCGATTGCCCGTGCGATCGACGGCGAGCGCGCCCGCCAGATTGAGCTGCTGGAAGAGGGCAGGAAGGTCATCCAGGAGACGAGACGCTGGGATGACAACAAGGAATACTCCTATGCGATGCGTTCTAAAGAGGATGCGAAAGATTACCGTTATTTCCCGGATCCGGATCTTCCGCCGGTCTGCATCAGCGATGAATGGCTGGAATCCGTCCGCGCCGTCCTGCCGGAATTGCAGCCGGAAAAAATGGCACGTTACCAGAGTGAATATGGTCTGTCTGAATATGACAGCCGCATTCTGACTGAGTCTAAGAAGATGGCGGATATGTTTGAAAAGACCACTACCATCTGCCAGAAACCGAAGAAAGCGGCAAACTGGCTGATCGGCGAGGCAAGCCGCCTGCTCAAGGAAAAAGGACAGGACGCTGAAAGCCTGTGGTTCTCCCCGATGCATCTGGCACAGCTCATCGATCTGGTCGATGCCGGAACGATCAATAACAACACGGCAAAAGAAGTATTTACAGCTATTTTCGAGCAAGATGTCGATCCGTCCGCCTATGTCGAAGTACACGGACTTGGCATGGTCAATGACGACAGTGCCCTGGAACAGGCAGTTTCCGATGTGCTCGCCGCAAGTCCGAAGACGGTGGAAGAGTACAAGAGTGGAAAGACAAAGGTACTTGGATTTCTGGTTGGTCAGGTGATGAAAGCGATGAAGGGCAAGGCAAATCCGGGTAAAGTGAATGAAATGATGACGGAGAAGCTGAACGCGTAAAACGCCTTTTTATAAATGAAAAATTATAATTAGCTTTTAAAGAAAACTAAAAAGAAACTGTCTACAGATGCTGGCTTTCTGGATGATTCGTGATTTGTAATCGGAATTACCAGAAATACCATCTGTAACAGTTTCTTTTTTATAATCGTGTTATAAATGATGCGATGTGATTACTCTACAATATCCAGCTCCTTGCTGAAGGAGTTTAGAATTTCGCATCCATCCTCAGTAATCAGCACCAGATCCTCGATTCTCACGCCAACTTCGCCTTCTACATAAATACCTGGTTCGATGGAGAAGATATTGCCAACCTCAGCGACCTTGGTGTTCGCAGAAGAAACATCGCCGTACTCATGTACTTCCAGACCGATGAAATGTCCCAGACGATGGGTAAAGTTCGGACCATATCCGGCATCCTCGATGATCTGGCGGGCAGCTTTATCGACTTCGCAGAGCGGAACGCCCGGTTTCAGAATTGCTTCTGCGGCAGCATTTGCGCGGCGGACAGTCTCATAAATAGCGCGGTGCTTCTCAGACGGTACTTTTTTATAGAAGAAAGTACGTGTCATATCGGCACAATAGCCATCCTTCCTGCATCCAACATCAAACAGGACGGTGTCGCCCTCTTTCAGAACAGTATTGTCCGGACCGTGGTGTCCAAGCGCGCAGTTTGCACCGAAGCCAACCAGTGGTTCAAAGGAATATCCGTCTGCACCGAGACTCTTATAAATATCTAACATTTTGGAAGCGATCTCTTCCTCAGTTACGCCCTCATGGATCAGACCGCGGAACTGTGCCATCGCCTTATCATTGATTGCGGAAACCGCACGCATTTTTTCACGTTCTTCGTCATCCTTGCATGCACGGACCTCATCGACGCAGATGGAGCTGACCTTGTAGGAGGAAGCGCCCGAATGATCGATGACCGGAATCAGGAAACGGGCAGCAAATGTTTTATCAATACCGAGCGGTTTGCCTGCCTCAACACAGTCGCACAGAGGAGTCAGGTAATCGTCTGTATCCGAGAAGCGGAATTTCTCTACGCCCAGATCTTCCGGAACGGTAAAGAGGTTATTGATAAAGATCTTATTCTTGCCGGACTGGTTAATGTAAAGTGCCAGCAGACGTTCACCCGGATCAATAAAACGACCCGTCAGATAATAGATCGCATATGGATCGGAAATAATCATCTGCTCGAGCCCCTCTGTTTCCATTTTCTTCAAAACTTTCTCAAGTCGCTGTGTGTTCATCATGATGTCCTCCTTATAAGTAGAGTGGCTGTAACTGTGAAGATGCCAGACAGTTTACGCCGTAAATTATCTACCCTTATTATAAAACGCGCCGGGAAAAAGTCAACGATTAAAAGAACGCTTGAAAAGCGCATGGAAAGGGGGTAGAATAGTATCAACTGACCAGCCTTCGAAAAATGAAAGGACTTTTATTTTTAAGATACGAAAGGATGAAAAACATGGCGAAATCCTATGAAATGGATATGTGCAATGGTCCGATTCTCGGAAAGGTACTTACATACTCCATTCCGCTGATGCTTTCCGGTGTGCTTCAGCTTCTTTTCAATGCGGCAGATGTGATCGTGGTGGGGCGTTTTGCAGGTAGCCAGTCTCTGGCTGCAGTCGGCTCGACCAGTTCCCTTATTAATCTTCTCATTAACGTCTTTATCGGTCTGTCGATCGGTGCGAACGTTCTGGTGGCACGCTATTATGGCGCGAAGAATGACCGCGACATGAGCGAGACAATCCATACGGCGATCACGGTCAGCCTGATGAGCGGGCTGTTTCTAGTCTTTTTGGGTTTGTTTACCTCACGTTTCTGGCTGGAACTGATGGGGACGCCGGACGATGTCATCGATAAATCGACGATCTACATGCGGATTTATTTTGCCGGTATGCCGGCAACGATGGTGTATAACTTCGGAAGTGCGATCCTGCGCGCGATCGGCGATACGAAACGTCCGCTGTATTTCCTGACCGTGGCAGGAGTTATCAATGCAGCACTGAACATATTCTTTGTTACCCAGCTCCAGATGGACGTAGCGGGTGTCGCGCTGGCAACCGTGATTTCCCAGTGTATTTCCGCATTTCTGGTTATCCGCTGCCTGATGCATTCAGAGGGCGCGATGAAGCTGTCGCTTTCCAGGCTGGGAGTCAACCGGAGAAAACTTCTTCTTATTATAAAGGTAGGTCTTCCGGCTGGTATCCAGGGTGCGATTTTTGCGATCTCCAACGTACTGATTCAGTCGTCCGTCAATTCCTTCGGTTCGATTGCGATGGCAGGCAACACGGCGTCGCAGAATATCGAGGGATTTGTGTATACCTCGATGAATGCGCTGTATCAGACCAATTTAAGCTTTACGAGCCAGAATATCGGAGCGGAGAAATATACGCGGATCAAAAAGATTCTTGCCACCTGCCAGGGTGTCGTTGTGACAGTAGGACTGGTGCTTGGATTTGCAGCATACCTCGGAGGTCCGTGGCTGCTGCAGGTATATTCAGAAGATGCCGACGTTATTTCCTATGGACTGCTCCGGATGTCGATCATCTGTACGACGTATTTCCTGTGCGGCATGATGGATACGATGGTCGGAAGCATCCGCGGACTTGGGTATTCGATCCTGCCGACGCTTGTCTCTCTGACCGGCGCCTGCGGACTGCGGGTGATTTGGATCTTTACCATATTTGCAGCGCAGCGGTCGCTGGCGATCCTGTATCTGTCGTACCCGATCTCCTGGGCGGTCACAGCGACGGCACATATGATCTGCTTCTGGCGGGCGGCGAAGAAGCTGCCGAAGGAAGACGGTCATCCGGTGCGGGGATAGAATTTGAAACGATGCAATGCGATCATTAATCTGCTTGTTTTTGAAAGAAAACACAAACAGAGCAGCATAAAAAATAATTCGTTTGATAATCTGATTCGTGTAAAGAAAAAATACTTGACACCAATTAGATTATCGTGTATGATAACACAGGTGATGAGGAATGGAAAAAATTGTTGAACAGGGTCTTTTGTATGATTTCTACGGAGAACTCCTGACAAAGCATCAGCAAAGTGTATATGAGGATGTGGTATTTAACGATCTATCCCTCAGTGAGATTGCAGATGAACAGGGCATTACCCGTCAGGGTGTGCATGATCTGATCCGGCGCTGTGACCGTACACTTCTTGGTTATGAGGAAAAGCTTGGGCTGATTGCCAAGTTCCAGAAAACCAAGGAAAAAGTAACTGAGATTCATCGGTTGACGGAAGAATTTAGCCGGACTCAGAATCAGGCGCTGATTGAGGCAATCGGGCGAATCTCAAACGAGATATTGGATTTATAATGCGGGAGGTTTTTGATGGCATTTGAAAGCTTGGCAGACAAACTGCAGAATGTGTTTAAAAACCTGACAGGCAAGGGACGACTCAGCGAGAGCGACGTAAAAGCCGGGCTCAAAGAAGTCAAGATGGCCCTTCTGGAAGCGGATGTAAGCTTCAAGGTAGTAAAACAGTTTATCAGTTCTGTACAGGAACGGGCGATTGGAACAGACGTTTTAAATGGTCTGAATCCAGGACAGATGGTAATAAAGATTGTCAACGACGAGCTGGTCAAGCTGATGGGCTCCGAGATGACAGAGATTGCGTTAAAACCGGGCAATGAGATTACCGTCATCATGATGGCAGGTCTCCAGGGTGCTGGTAAGACGACCACGACGGCAAAGATTGCCGGAAAGCTCAAGGCAAAGGGAAGAAACCCATTGCTGGCAGCATGTGATGTCTATCGACCGGCGGCAATCGAACAGCTGCAGAAAAATGGTGAAAAACAGGGTGTTCCCGTATTTGCGATGGGAACGAACCACAAACCGGTCAATATCGCAAAGGCGGCGGTTGAGCACGCAGCGAAAAATGGCAACAATGTGGTTATCATCGATACAGCCGGTCGTCTCCACATCGATGAAGCGATGATGGATGAGCTGGTTGAGATCAAAGAGAATGTGGACGTCTATCAGACACTTCTCGTTGTAGATGCCATGACTGGTCAGGATGCAGTCAATGTAGCGAGCATGTTTAATGACAAAATCGGCATTGACGGTGTAGTTCTGACAAAGATGGATGGCGATACGCGAGGCGGTGCGGCTCTTTCTATCAAGGCGGTAACCGGAAAACCGATTCTCTATGTCGGTATGGGTGAGAAGCTTTCCGATTTGGAACAGTTTTACCCGGATCGTATGGCTTCCCGAATCTTAGGCATGGGCGATGTCCTTTCCATCATCGACAAAGCATCTGCTGTGATCGACGAGGAGAAGGCAAAAGAACTCGGTCGCAAGATTAAGAAGGCAGAATTTGATTACAACGACTTCCTCGATCAGATGAACCAGATCAAGAAAATGGGCGGTATGGCGAGCATCATGAGCATGATGCCGGGTATGGGACAGCTTAAAGGTCTGGATTTAGATGAAAATGAGAAGACGATGGGACGCGTGGAGGCGATCATCCTTTCGATGACAGCCGAAGAGCGGCGCAACCCGGATCTGATGAATCCGTCCCGCAAGAAACGAATCGCACAGGGCGCAGGCGTGGACATCGCAGAAGTCAACCGCTTGGTAAAACAGTTCGGAGATATGAAAAAGCTGATGAAACAGCTTCCGGGCATGGCAGGTGGCGGAAAACGCAAGGGTCTTGGCGGACTCGGCGGTATGCTTGGCAAGATGAAGCTACCGTTTTAAACAAGTGTTAGTAGATGCAGTGTGCATTAGCTATATTTTATAATTTAAGGAAATAAGGAAAATTTCAGGAGGTAATTTAAAATGGTAAAGATGAGATTAAGAAGAATGGGTCAGAAGAAAGCTCCTTTCTATAGAATTATTGTTGCAGATTCCAGATCCCCGAGAGATGGCAGATTCATCGAGGAGATCGGTATCTACGATCCGAACACAGAGCCGAGCACTCTGAAATTCGACGAGGAAGCTGCTAAGAAATGGTTAGCAACAGGCGCTCAGCCGACAGAGACTGTTGGTAAACTCTTAAAGATCGCTGGTATCCAGTAAATCAAGCATACTGACCTGTGAGGTGCAAAGGTATGAAAGAATTAGTAGAAGTTATCGCGAAAGCACTGGTTGAGAACCCGGACGAGGTAGTGGTTACAGAATCGGTCAAAGACGATGAGACTGTAATCGAGCTTTCCGTTGCACCGGCCGATATGGGTAAGGTAATTGGAAAACAGGGTCGTATCGCGAAAGCGATTCGCTCGGTTGTCAAGGCGGCTTCATCCAAGGAAGACAAGAAAGTTATTGTAGAGATTCAGTAATACAGACGAAGCTGAAAAGCCGGCTGCCTGAAAGGGTGTCCGGCTTTTTTATTTCATACAGGAGGATTACAGAATGGTTGATTATCTGAGAGTTGGTGTAATTACGTCCCCGCATGGTCTGCGCGGAGATGTGAAAGTATTCCCTACCACCGATGATGTGAATCGCTTTAAAAAATTAAAAAAAGCGTATATCGACACTGGAAAAGAAAAAATGCCGGTGACCGTGGAACAGGCGCGTTTTTTCAAAAATATGGTCATTCTTAAATTTAAAGAGATGAACCGGATTGAGGACTGCGAGCCGTTCCGTAATAAGGATATTCTGATCACCCGCGATCAGGCGGTGAAACTGAATCCGGATGAGAATTTCATTGCCGATTTGATTGGTCTGAAAGTGCTGACGGACGAGGGCGAGGAGTTCGGTACGGTGAAAGATATCCTTCAGACAGCAGCTAACGACGTATATCTGATCGAAGGACCTGAGGGCAAAGAATACCTCTTCCCGTCCATCAAGGAATGCATCCTGAATGTCGATCTGGAGTCTGGCACTGTAACGGTACATATCATGGACGGGCTTCTGGATCTGTAAATGGAATGACAATCCTAAAATAAAAGTACCGTTGTGAAAGTGCTGTATAAATATAGGAGAAACGGATGAATTTTCATATTCTGACCCTGTTCCCGGAGATGGTAATGGGGGGACTGAACACAAGTATTACGGGGCGTGCGATTGACAAAGGGCTGATCTCGGTTGAGGCGGTCAATATCCGCGATTACTCGAAGGACAAACACCATCATGTAGACGATGCGCCCTATGGCGGCGGCGCCGGTATGGTGATGCAGCCGGAACCGATTTACGATGCATATGAAGACCTGGCGGCGCGCACCGGAAAACGTCCGCGCGTGATCTATCTGACTCCGCAGGGGCAGGTTTTCAACCAGAAAATCGCGGAAGAACTGGCGAAAGAAGAGGATCTGGTGTTCCTCTGCGGGCATTATGAGGGGATCGATGAGCGCGCGTTAGAGCTGGTTGTGACCGACTATCTCTCGATCGGTGATTATGTCCTGACGGGCGGTGAGCTTCCGGCGATGGTTATGATCGACTGCATTTCCCGTCTGGTGCCTGGTGTGTTAAATAATGACGTATCCGCGGAATTTGAGTCATTTCACGACAATCTGCTGGAATATCCACAGTACACCCGCCCGGTTGTATTTATGGATAAGGCGGTCCCGGACGTACTTCTGACCGGGCATCACAAAAATATCGAGACCTGGCGCCGTCAGAAATCGATCGAACGGACGCTGGAACGCCGCCCGGATCTTTTAAAAGATGCGGTTCTGGATAAGAAAGAGAAGAAATATCTGGAAGAGCTGATTCGTCAGAAAGAGGAAAAAGAAACAAAAAAACTCTAAAAAAGAGAGAAGAAAGTCCTTGCAAATCAAGGATTTCTATGATAGAATCATATTCTGTGAAATAAAGAGATGTTCCGCTGTTACAGGAAGCACGTTTTTACGGGATAAAAGATCGTATTAAGAACATCAAAGATTTTAAAGGAGGTTCACAAAGATGAACGAGATTATTAAGAACATTGAAGCAGCTCAGTTAAAGGAAACCGTTCCGAGTTTCAACGTAGGCGATACAGTACGTGTATCTGCTAAGATCAAAGAGGGAAACCGTGAGAGAATTCAGGTTTTCGAGGGAACTGTTATTAAGAGACAGAACGGCGGCGTTCGCGAGACTTTCACTGTTAGAAAGAGCTCCAACGGTGTTGGTGTAGAGAAGACCTGGCCGTTACATTCTCCGTCTGTAGAGAACGTTGAAGTAGTAAGAAGAGGTAAAGTAAGAAGAGCAAAACTGAACTACCTGAGATCCAGAATCGGCAAGGCAGCGAAGGTAAAAGAGTTAGTAAAATAATTTCTGAAGCGGATGGGGCTGCTGTACAGGTCAGCCCGCTGTGCATCCGGATATGCGGTTATGTGTGTCCGGCGCGGCGGGAGGAGCTGTGCAGCAGCTTTTTTTCGTGTAATAGGAAATTCCTTGTGATTCCCTATTATAAAAAAGAATGTGCCCTGGCATATTCTCGCGCCGAGCGCGGTCGCTTGCGACATGAGCGATGATTCATGGGGAACGGATAGAGAGGGAGTGACATATGGAGCTGAAAGAGGATAAAAACCGCATCCGTCTGGTGGTTGGATGGATCGTGGATATCGCGGTGGTAATTTCGATCGCGTGGTTCGCCGTGTTTGCGATGGGGACACAGATACGGGTGAGCGGTCAATCAATGGAACCGGTGTTGTCGCAGAACGAAAAGGTTCTGATGAACCGCCTGAGTTACCGCGTGATGCGCCCAAAGCGCTATGACATTATCGTATTTGAAAAAGAAACGGGAAATTACAATATAAAACGCGTCATCGGACTGCCAGGTGAGACGGTGCAGATCAAGGACGGTTATATTTACATTAATAATGAAAAATTAGACGCCCCGAACGACTTGGGTAAGGCGGCTCTGGCTGGACTGGCGGAATATCCGATTAGTCTGGATAAAAACGAATATTTTCTGCTGGGTGACAACCGCTCCGGCAGTGAGGACAGCCGCTTTTCCAATGTGGGAAATGTGAAGTTCCGGCAGATCAAAGGAAAGGTCTGGCTGCGGATCCAGCCGGTTAGCCGGTTTGGGTTGATTTCGTCGAGATAGGTTCTAAGAAAGGAAGAAAATTTCATGCAGATACAATGGTACCCTGGACATATGACAAAGGCAAAAAGAGCCATGAAGGAAGATATCAAGCTGATCGATCTGGTGATTGAGCTGGTGGATGCGCGCGTGCCGCTCGGCAGCCGCAACCCGGATATTGATGAGCTTGCGAAGGGAAAGGGACGGATTGTCCTTTTAAATAAGGCGGATCTGGCGGACGACGGCTGTACAGAGCGCTGGATCGCATGGTTTAAGGAGCAGGGCATCCATGCACTCCGCATCAACGCGCGCAGCGGCATGGGAATGAAGCAGATCCAGCCGCTGGTGCAGGAGGCATGCAAAGAGAAAATTGAGCGTGACCGCCGCCGCGGTATCAAAAACCGCCCGGTGCGGACGATGGTAGTCGGCATTCCGAATGTCGGAAAATCGACCTTTATCAATTCCTTTGCCGGAAAAGCCTGCGCCAAGACTGGAAATAAACCGGGTGTTACCAAGGGAAACCAGTGGATCCGCTTAAATAAGACACTGGAACTTCTCGATACACCGGGAATCCTCTGGCCGAAATTTGAAGATCCGAATGTGGGGCTGTGTCTTGCATTTATCGGCTCGATCAACGATGAGATTCTGGATAAGGAAGAGCTGGCAGCCGAGCTGATCAAAAATATGTCCGGACGTTACGGAAAGCGCCTGGAAGAGCGGTATGGTGTGACGCTGGTTGAGAATACGGCTGGGGACGGCGAAGATACAAAAAAAGCCTGGGAAATTCTGCGTGAAATCGCAAGGGCACGTTCCTGTCTTTTAAAGGGCAGCGAGCTGGATACGAAAAAAGCGGCTGGCTTCCTATTAGATGACTTCCGCAGCGGCAAACTGGGGCGCGTGACACTGGAAGTGCCGGAGGTATAGGAAAACATGAGAAAACTAACAGGAGAAAAACTGGAAGCAGAACTGGCGCGTCTCGAAGGAATGCGCGCCTATGAACATCAGTACGAAAGTGCAGGGATCGTCTGCGGCATTGATGAGGCGGGCAGAGGTCCATTAGCCGGTCCGGTGGTGGCGGCGGTCGCGGTACTTCCGAAAGACTGTACGATTCTGCGGCTGAACGATTCCAAAAAATTGTCGGAAAAATGCCGGGAAGAATTGTTTCTGGAAATCAAAGAAAAGGCAGCTGCCTACGGAATTGGAATTGTAAGCCCGGAGGTGATCGATTCCATCAATATTTTGCAGGCGACCTATGAAGCAATGCGTCAGGCAGTCGCACAGCTTCCGCAGGAGCCGGATATCTTTTTAAATGACGCGGTCATCATTCCGGGGATTTCGGAGGAAAAGCAGATTAAGATTATCAAGGGCGATGCAAAAAGTGTCTCGATCGCGGCAGCCAGTATCCTGGCAAAAGTGACGAGGGATCATATGATGATGGAGTACGATAAAATCTATCCGGAATACGGGTTTGCGAAGCATAAAGGATACGGAACCAAGATGCATAACGAGGCAATTTTAACCTATGGTCCATGCCCGATCCACCGGAGAACCTTTTTGAAGAAGCTGCTGGGCGAGGAAGCCGCGATGCAGGGAATGAAATAACAGAAAGGGAGCTGAATGGGAGAAAGAAACTTTCATCTTCATGGAAATTCATTCAACCGCCGTGCCATCGGAACTGAATATGAAACTCTGGCGTGTGAATATCTCACCCGGCACGGTTATCAGATTCTCTGCCGGAATTTCCGCTGTCGCCAGGGTGAAATTGATATTATCGCAAGAGATAGAGACTACCTGGTTTTTATCGAGGTCAAATACCGCCGCGATGAACACGAAGGCGATCCGGCGGAGGCAGTGGATGCCCGCAAGCAAGCGCGGATTCTTCGTACCGCCCGGTATTATATGACGCGTTATCATATTTCCGAGGACACGCCGTGCCGGTTTGATGTGGTGGCGGTGCTTGGCAGTAACGTGAGATTAATTCGGGACGCGTTCTGGTGCGGATAATTACAAATGAGAGAATTCAAAAACTGCACAATCAGATTTGAGCAAGAGACAGAAAAAGGATGTGACAATCATGGCGCTTACCTATATACAAAAAACAGTTCATCCGGCACCAATTACCCTTCATGAATCAAACGGAGTGGCTTATTTTACCTTCCCGCTCTTAGAGCAGACCAGGATGGTGCGCCACGCATTTTCTACCCGGCTTGGCGGAGCGAGCAAGGGGTATTTCAGTACGATGAACTTTTCGCTGACGCGCGGCGACAACCGGGACGATGTGCTTGAAAATTACCGGAAAATGGCGCGAATTCTGGGAACGGATGTGTCAAAGATGGTGCTCAGCCATCAGACGCACACGACGAATATCCGTCTTGTTACGGAAGCGGACGCTGGAAAAGGAATCTGGCGGGAACGCGATTATGAAAACATCGACGGGCTTATCACAAACGTGCCGGGGCTGACGCTGGTTACATTTTTTGCGGACTGTGTACCATTATATTTTGTAGATCCGGTGCATCGTGCGATCGGACTGTCGCATTCCGGCTGGAAGGGAACCGTTCACCGGATGGGACAGAAAACGATCGAGGCGATGGGAGAGGCGTTCGGCACGAAGCCGGAGGATCTGCGCGTCTGCATCGGACCGAGCATCTGCCGGGACTGTTATGAGGTCAGTGAGGATGTGGCAGATGCATTTAAAGAAGAATTTGGAGCAGAAATCAGTCAGGATGATTCAACATCCTGTTATTCCTGGAATGGGAAATCGATTCTCATGAATAAGGGGAATGGTAAGTATCAGCTTGACCTCTGGGGCGCGAACCGCCTGGTGCTCCTGGATGCCGGAATTTTACCGGAGCATCTGGCTGTGACGAATGTATGTACGAAATGCAATCCGGATCTTTTATATTCACACCGCGTGATGGGAGATAAGAGGGGGAATCTGGCGGCATTTTTATCGCTAAAGTAAGTATGCAATCTGTCTGTCAAACAAGTGAATGAATGTTTTGCAGAAAAGAACAGCAGCATGATTGAAAATCGGTCGTTCAAGTCCGGTTTTGTCAATCATGCTGCTGCCGTTTTTTTCGCCGTTTCAGCGAAGATTCAGAAGAGCCCTACGATGCCTTATTTACCAGCCATCTTTTTTTCCTGTTCCTCAATCATCTTTTTGACCATATAGCCGCCGACGGAACCAGCCTGTGCGGAGGTCAGGTTACCATTGTAGCCCTCGCTTAACGGAACGCCAATCTCATTGGCAACCTCCATCTTAAAGCGGTTCATCGCCTCCTTGGCTTCCGGTACATTGGTTTTGTTAGTGTTGTTGGAACTAGACATAACAGACGCCTCCTTTTTTGCGTGTGCCCCTTCAAACTTTCGTTTGTCCGGGTGTCTCTTTTTGTTACATTCTCAGTATGCGGATCTTAAAAGTGAAATACACTAGAAGGTTTTGTGCAAATTGACATTTTGGGGCAAAACACCCACAATGTAGGGAAAAAAGTTAGTATTGATCCGATTTTATGCTTGTATATCAGTAAAACTCATACTATAATAGAACAGATGTAGTGTTAAAAAATACGCAAACTGTTTGGTGAATTTTACGGTTGCAGTTCAAAATACATTAATATTTCTAGTAAGATGGAGAAAAATCCATGCGGGTAATAGCAGGAAGTGCCAGAAGGCTTACTTTAAAGACGATCGAGGGAATGGATACGAGACCGACGACGGACCGTATCAAAGAAACTCTTTTTAATATGATTCAGAATGATATCTATGGATGCACATTTCTCGATTTATTCAGCGGAAGCGGGGCGATCGGGATCGAAGCTTTAAGCCGCGGGGCAAAAGAAGCTGTTTTTGTGGAGAAGAATCCGAAAGCGGCGGACTGCATCCGTGACAATCTGAAAGCGGCCCGCCTGGCGGATAAGGCGACGCTGTTAAACTGTGATATTTCGGATGCATTGAAACGGATAGAAAACCGGAAGAGTGCGTTTGATTTCATTTTTATGGATCCTCCGTACAACCATCTCTGGGAGAAAGAAGTGCTTACTTATCTGGCGCATTCGTCCCTGGCAGATGAACATACGATGATCATCACAGAGGCATCGAAAGAGACCGGGTGCAGCTACCTTTCAGAACTGGGATACCATCTCGAAAAAGAGAAGATATATAAGACGAATAAACATCTGTTTATCCGAAAAGCTTGAATACCAAAGGAGAAAAAAAGATGAAAACAGCCATTTATCCGGGCAGCTTTGATCCGGTGACGCTCGGACATTTTGATATTATAAAGCGATCCTCCGAAATTTTTGATCAGGTCATCGTGGGAGTTTTGTGTAATAACGCAAAATCTCCGTTGTTTTCTGTCGAAGAACGTGTTAAGATGTTAGAGGAAGTGACAAAAGACATTCCTAACGTGGAGGTGCAGTCGTTTGACGGACTTCTGGTCGATTTCATGCGCCAGAATCACGCAAAGGTCATCGTGCGTGGTCTGCGTGCGATCACGGATTTCGAATATGAGCTGCAGCTCGCGCAGATGAACCGGGTGATTGCACCCGAAATAGATACCCTGTTTCTGACAACGAACCTTAAATACGCGTATTTAAGTTCCAGTATGGCAAAAGAGGTTGCGATGTACGGCGGAGACATTTCCGAATTTCTCGATCCGGTCATTGCAAAACAAGTACAGGAGAAATACGAGGCGCTTCAGGAAGACAGGGAATGTAAGTAAGGAGAAAAGCTATGAGCAGAATTGAACAGATCATCACAGAAATTGAAGATTATATCGACAGCTGCAAGTTTCAGCCGCTGTCCAACACGAAGATTTTAGTAAATAAAGAAGAGATTGAAGAACTGCTCGTGGAACTGCGTCTTCGCATTCCGGAGGAGATCAAGAAATATCAGAAGATCATCAGCAACCAGGATGCGATTCTGCAGGAGGCACGTTCCCAGGCAGACGCGATGGTAGCCGAGGCGACCGCCCAGACCAATGAGCTGGTTAATGAGCATGAGATCATGCAGCGTGCATATGCAGAAGCAAATAGCATTATTGAGCAGGCAAATGCACAGGCACAGCAGATCGTGGACAACGCTGTCACAGAGGCAAACAATATCCGCCAGGGTTCCGTTCAGTACACGGACGACATGCTCCGCAGCCTGCAGACCATCATCAAGCATTCGATGGAGGGCGCGCAGAGCCGTTTCGAGTCTTACATGAGTTCGATGCAGTCCAGCTACGATGTCGTATCTTCCAACCGCAATGAGCTGGCTGGCAGTGTCGTGACCGAGCCGGAGGAGAACACAGGCGCCGAGGCAGCAGCGGCCGCTACACAGGCGGCATCCGGCGAAGCAGCAGAATAAAGAGAACGAACGAGAGACTGGCGTGAACCAGTTTCCACAGTACATAATGCCGGATGGAAAGTCCGGCATTTTTTTCTCTGTCTTTTCGGCTGTCCCGTATGACTGAATTTGTCTGGGCGATCCCGGATAACCCGCCGAACGCAGCACATGCCGCCATCGCGCCGGATTGAACCGGGATACTGAATATGGAACCAGAACGGGCGATCGCATCGATGCCGGTTGTCATTTCAGCCGTCCCGATCAGAAACAGACGCAGCGTGCCGGAACAGAAGGCGTCGGCAAAGGCAGCGAGGATCGAATACAGCATGATCAAACCGCCGATGCGGACCTGCAGTTCGATGCAGTCCATCAGGATGGTGTCGAAGGAAGCGGGAACGGAGACGGATGTGGATTTTGTGCGGGCGGGCTTGACAGAGCCGGTTTCTTTCGAAAAAAATCGGTTTTGAAGGCTAAAAGAAGTTACTTTATTATAAATGCATAGGAGACTTCCAACCAATAAAAGCGGCGTATATAGTGCCAGAACCAGATAGTTTGACGGAACTGCCGGGTTCAGCCTAGGTGCAGCATATCCGGCGATAAACATGGGGCTTGGCGAAGCGCTGATGGCGGTCAGAAGCCGTTTTTCATGTGCCGAAAGCAGCGATTTCCGGTTAAAATCAGCGGCAGTTTTCATTCCCATCGGGTAACCGCAGAGCAGCCCGGCAAGCAGGGCATAGCCGCTGTAGACAGACATCCCAAGATGTTTCAAAACCGGGTGAAATGGCGCTAGAAGCAGCTGGACGCCGCCGTGTTCAGCTAAAAGCTTTGAGAAGAGCATAAAGGGAAATAACGTCGGAAAGACCGTATTGAACCATAAAAGAAGTCCTTTCTGTGCCCCATCCGCAGAGAGACGCGGATGCGAGAGCAGAAGCGACAGGATAAGTGCTGGGAACAGGGCGGATAATATTTTTTTTATATATGGCATGGGAGCGCCTTTCTATCATTAAAAAGTAATATAAAGATAGATTATATATATGTAGACAGAAAATGGCTCATTCCTTTTGGAAGCCTGAAAACCGGAATACCGAACAAAGAAAGAACGAATGAGCGCGAAGAAAAAGTCTTTCGAATCACGATTATAAATGGATATACAGAGCAATAGACAAAAACAGGAGGAAAACGATTGGATTACCGAGAACTGCCGGAAGAATTTCTTGAAAAAATGAAACAATTTCTGGGGGAGGAATACCCTGAGTATCTGGCTTCGTATGAGGAAGAGCCGCGTTCAGGGCTGCGCGTCAACACGGGCAGACTGACACCGGAACAGTTTTTAGAGATGGCACAGACGGCGGACTGGAATTTGAAACCAGTGCCGTGGACGAAGAACGGTTTTTATTATCAGGGCGAACGCCCATCCAGGCATCCGTGGTACTACGCGGGACTCTACTATTTGCAGGAACCGAGTGCGATGTCACCGGCGGCATGGCTGCCGATCAAGCCGGGCGACCGGGTTCTGGATTTGTGCGCGGCACCGGGCGGTAAAAGTACGGAACTGGCGGCGAAATTAGCCGGTACAGGTGTCCTGTTTTCCAATGATATCAGCAATTCGCGCGCAAAAGCGCTTCTTAAAAATCTGGAAATGTTCGGAGCGGGAAATATCTGTGTAACGAGCGAGGCACCGGAAAAAATGGCTGGCATCCTGCCGGAGTTTTTTGATAAGATTCTGGTCGATGCGCCGTGCTCCGGCGAAGGTATGTTCCGCCGCGATCCGTCGATGGTAAAGAGCTGGAACGAAAAAGGTCCCGATTATTATGCGCCGCTGCAGCGCCAGATTCTCGACTGTGCCGTGCAGATGCTTGCGCCGGGCGGAAAACTGGTTTATTCGACCTGTACCTTTGACAGGGACGAGGACGAGGGAACGATCGAGTATATTCTGGAGAAATATCCGCAGATGGCGGTCGTGCCGCAGAAACCGGAATATGGCTTTGAGGGAAGCCGTGGCATTGAGGGCTGTCTGAGATTGTTTCCGCACCGTCTGGAGGGCGAAGGACATTTTGTTGCGCTGTTGGAGAAGCGGACGGAGAAACCAGACGCAAATGTCAAGGATTTGGAAAATGCCGGTGAGAAAGCATTGAGCGATCCACTTTTGGTAGAGGAAATAGAAGCGCGGTTGTGCCGTGTGGCGGAAGACGGTAAATCCAGACAGATGGCTTCCGGAAAAGCGAAAGGGAAAACGTTTGGAAAAGGAAAAAACGTGGCGCAAAACCAGACCGCCGAGGACTTTTCCCCCTTGTTTGAGTTTCTGCGCCAGCTTCCGGTAAGAACCTGGAATCCGGAGCAATTCTACCGTGACAGCGAGCGCATCTATTACCTCCCGGCAGCGCTGGCAGGCGACAATACACGCTATTTTAAGCCGCTCCGCTGTCTGCGTACCGGGCTTCTGCTCGGAGAACTGAAAAAAGGGCGGTTTGAACCATCCCAGGCGCTGGCAATGAACCTGCGGATGCAGGAATTTGTAAATTCCTTAAATTTTAATGCCTCGGATGAGCGCACGATCCGCTATTTAAAGGGCGAGACATTGACAGCCGCAGAGGAAGAGGCAGCAGATGGTCTTGTACTAATCTGTGTGGATGGATTTCCACTTGGCTGGGCGCAGAAACGGGGCGGTCAGCTTAAAAATAAATACAATCCCGGATGGAGGTGGCAGTGATGGGACAGGGTAAAAGTATACGTTTAGACCGTTTCCTGGCAGAGATGAAGCAGGGAACGCGCAGTCAGGTAAAAGAGATGATCCGCAAAGGGCGGGTTCTGGTCGATGGAACCGTCTGCCGCGAGTCTGACCGGAAAATATTCCCGGACGAAACCCGGGTTACACTGGATGGACAGCCGGTTGGCTGGGCAGACACGGAATATTATATGTTAAATAAACCACAGGGCGTCGTTTCCGCAACGGAAGACGGGCGCTATCAGACTGTCATTGACCTTATTGATGAAGCAAAGCGAAAAGACCTCTTCCCGGTCGGACGCCTCGATATTGATACGGAAGGACTGCTTCTCATCACGAACGACGGTGCGCTGGCGCATGAGCTTCTGGCACCGAAAAAACACGTGGATAAGGTCTATTTTGCACGCGTAAAGGGAACACTGAAAGAAGGAATCGAAGCGCGCTTTCAGGCGGGACTGACGCTGACGGATGGCACACCGGTACGGCCGGCAGAGCTTGTGATCGAGAAAAAATGGAACGACGCAGGAGAAGACCTCTGCGAGGCGCGCCTGACCATCCATGAAGGAAAATTTCATCAGGTAAAGCGGATGTTTGAGGCAGAGGGCGGCGAAGTCATTTACCTGAAACGCCTTTCGATGGGACCGCTTGTCCTGGATGAGGCACTGGCGACGGGAGAGTACCGGGCGCTGACGGAAGATGAAATTAGAGCGTTAAAAGAAAGAACGCTAACCTCACAAAATTGTGTATCGAATGACGAAAATTTGTCAGACACCCAAAATAACACACCTCCTGAAATCAACTGGAACACAGTAGATGCCGTCCTCTTCGATCTCGACGGCACCCTGGTCGATTCCATGTGGATGTGGAAAGCGATCGACGTGGAATTTTTAAAGCGTTACGGCTATGACTGTCCGGAGGATCTCCAGAAGGTGATTGAGGGCATGAGTTTTTCCGAGACAGCAATCTATTTTAAAGAGCGCTTCCAGCTGCCGATGACATTGGATGCGATCAAGGCGATCTGGATTGAAATGTCGATCGATAAATACCGCCATGAGGTGCCGCTGAAACCGGGGGTTGCGGAATTTCTTCCATTTTTAAAGAAAAAAGGAATCCGCATGGGAATTGCGACGAGCAATGCACAGGATATGGTAGCAGCTGTGCTGGATTCTCTGGATATCCGTTCCTATTTCGGTGTGGTGGCAACTGCCTGTGAGGTGGCGGCAGGAAAACCGGCGCCGGATATCTATCTGAAGGTGGCGGCGGATCTGGGCGTACAGCCGGAAAAATGTCTGGTATTTGAGGATGTCCCGGCGGGGATTCTGGCTGGAAAACGGGCTGGTATGCGCGTCGGCGCGGTCGAGGACGTATTTTCACTTTCCATGATCGAAGAAAAGAAAGAATTAGCTGATTTTTATATCCGGGACTACCGGGAACTGATACAGGGGGCAAGATAAAATGATACATGATTTTTTACCGATCTGCAGGGCGGATATGGACAAGCGCGGCTGGGAGAGCTGCGATTTTGTCTACGTGTGCGGGGATGCGTATGTCGATCATCCGTCGTTCGGCCACGCGATCATCAGCCGTATGCTCGAAGCGCACGGCTATAAAGTAGGCATCATCGCCCAGCCGGACTGGAAGAATCAGGAATCCATTCAGATTCTGGGCGAACCGCGTCTCGGATGGCTTGTGAGCGCCGGAAATATGGACTCGATGGTAAACCATTATTCGGTTTCGAAAAAGCGCCGCGCAAAGGATTCCTACACACCGGGCGGCGAGATGGGAAAACGTCCGGATTATGCGACGATCGTCTATTCCAACCTGATCCGCACCTGGTCGAAAAAGCCAATCATTCTCGGCGGTATCGAAGCCAGCCTGCGGCGTCTGGCACATTATGATTACTGGTCTGGAAAAATGAAACGGTCCATTCTGCTGGATTCCCAGGCAGATCTGATTTCCTACGGAATGGGCGAGCGCTCGATCGTGGAGATCGCAGATGCACTGGCCAGCGGCATCGAGGCAAAGGATATCACCTTCATCGAGGGAACTGTTTATAAGGCGGAAAACCTGGATTCTGTTTACGACGAAATCCGTCTGCCGTCTTACCGCGAGGTTTCCTCCGATAAAAAGACGTATGCGGAGAGCTTTTACACCCAGTACAGCAACACCGATCCATTTTCGGGAAAACGCCTCGTTGAGCCGTACAGCGACCGCCTCTATGTGGTGCAGAATCCGGCGGCGAAACCACTGACCCAGGAAGAGATGGACGATGTCTACGCACTTCCATACATGAGAACCTGGCATCCGTGTTATGATGCAGCGGGTGGTATTCCAGCGATCACGGAAGTAAAATTCAGCCTGATCAGCAACCGCGGATGCTTCGGCGGATGTAGCTTCTGTGCGCTGACCTTCCATCAGGGACGCATCGTGCAGACCCGCAGCCATGAATCAATTATTCAGGAAGCAGAACTTTTGACCCAGGAACCAGATTTCAAGGGCTACATCCACGATGTCGGCGGTCCGACCGCAAACTTCCGTCACCCGGCATGCGAAAAACAGATGACCTACGGTGCCTGTCCGCACAAACAGTGCCTGTTCCCGCAACCGTGCAAAAACATGAATGCCGATCACAGCGACTATATTTCCCTGTTAAAGAAGCTGCGGGCGATTCCGAAGGTAAAAAAAGTTTTCATCCGTTCGGGTATCCGTTTCGATTATCTGCTGGCGGAGAAAAACCGGGCATTCTTGAGGGAGCTTTGTCAGTACCATGTCAGCGGACAGCTCAAGGTAGCGCCGGAACATATATCGGATAATGTATTAAAACGGATGGGAAAACCGGAGAATAAGGTTTACCGCCAGTTCATGAAGGAATATGCAGCGATGAATGACTCGCTGGGAATGAAGCAGTACCTCGTTCCGTACCTGATGTCCTCCCATCCGGGTTCCACGCTCAAGGAGGCGATCGAACTGGCAGAATATCTGCGCGACCTCGGCTACATGCCGGAGCAGGTGCAGGATTTCTATCCGACGCCATCCACACTGTCTACGTGTATGTATTACACGGGATATGATCCGCGCACGATGGAAAAAGTGTACGTGCCAACCAACCCGCATGAGAAAGCGATGCAGCGTGCGCTGATCCAGTACCGCAATCCGAAAAACTATGATCTGGTGCTGGAAGCACTCCGTCTGGCAGGCAGAACGGATCTGATCGGTTTTGATAAGAAATGCCTGATCCGTCCGCGGCAGATCAAAGGACGCGATTTCTCGGCTGGCGGATATAAAGGGGCGCATCATGGCAGCCAGACGGCAAAACCGGCTGCTGCCAATCGTGCAAAAGACGCCAAAAGACCGGCTGTGGGCGGTATGACCGGGCACAAACAGACCGGCGTAAATGGAAATGGACGAAATGCGGGGGGATTTGGCGGCGCTGTAGGTGAAAAGAGCAGCGGAAGCGGAAAGAAAAAAACCATCCGGAACGTGCACAAGAAGAAATAAAACGTATGTACGCTCGGAATGAAGGAACGACTCCGAGCGTACATACTTGAGACGGGAGGAATTTCTCATGAAAATTGCGATAATTACAGGTGCCTCTTCCGGCATGGGGCGCGAGGCAGCCAGACAGCTGGCGGATCGCTTTTCGGGACTTCAGGAAGTCTGGCTGATTGCCCGCCGGATGGACCGGATGCAGGAGCTGGAACGGACGCTGCCGATCCCGGCGCGGTGTTTCGCCATCGATCTGACGGATGCATCCCAGCGGGAGACGCTGGAAAACGAGCTGGCGGCGCGCAAGCCCAACGTAAAACTTTTGGTAAATGCTTCCGGCTTTGGTAAAATCGGAACGGTCGGGAACCTGCCGCTTGACGATGAAACGGGAATGGTAGAGCTCAACTGCAAGGCGCTGTGCGCGGTCACGCATATGGTGCTTCCCTATATGAGCGAAAACAGCCGGATTCTCCAGTTCGCGTCAGCAGCCTCCTTTCTGCCGCAGCCGGGATTTGCCATCTATGCGGCAACCAAGGCATTTGTCTTAAGCTACAGCCGCGCCCTGCGGGAAGAACTCCGCCTGCGCAGAATCGGTGTGACGGCGGTCTGCCCCGGACCGGTCAAAACCGAGTTTTTCGACATTGCCGAGACAACCGGGGAGATTCCTCTTTATAAGCGTCTGGTGATGGCAGATCCGCACAAAGTTGTAAAACTTGCCATCCGCGACTGTATGGCGGGAAAAAGCGTGTCGGTTTACGGCGTTTGGATGAAGGCATTCTTTGTGCTCTGCAAGGTAGTGCCGCATGAGTGGATTCTGCGCGCGATGCAGGCATTAAACCATTAAATCAGACAAAAAGCTAGTATCATTCAATAAAAACATGATAGAAAGGATTTTTACACCGTGAAAAAGATAAAAAAAGGCGATTATGGCTACCGCAATCATTTCAAGCGGAAACAGCTTTTTATCATCGCACTTCTGGCGTTATTTATCATCGCACAGCTGGTTGGGCGGTCTTTTACAGACAATGATTCCGTCAAAAAAATTCTGACGGTCATGGCGATCGTCACAGTACTTCCGGCGGCGAATCTCGCTTCCCCGCTGATTGCCATTTTCAAATACCATACGCCGGAGCAGGCGTTTCATGAGGCATATATGCCGTATGAGGGAAAATTTGAAGTTCTCTATGATCTGGTTCTGACGACACCGGAAGATGTGATTCCGTCCGATGTGACCGTCGTTCACCCGACCGGCATCTATGTGTACTGCATTAATCCAAAGCTGAATGTAAAGCGCGCGGAGGCAGGTTTAAATGAACTGTTAAAGGCTAACAAACTGGATCCGAACCTGAAAATCGTGACCTCACGCAGTACCTTTGACAAGCGGATTCACAGCCTGAAACCGGCGTCAGAGTATGAGGACGATGGAACTGTAGAGTACGGCGTGCGCGTAATAAAAGGATTATCGATGTAAAAAAGGGAGGCGGCAGCCATGCGGATGCTGACAGTATCTAAAAATGAGGCGGGGCAGCGCCTGGACAAGCTGCTGGCAAAATATCTGAATCTGGCGGGAAAAAGCTTCATTTATAAAATGATGCGGAAAAAAAATATTACCCTGAACGAAAAAAAATGCGACGGTTCCGAACATCTGACCGAGGGCGATGAGATCAAGCTGTTTCTGGCAGAGGAGACGATCGAGAAGTTTTCGGAAGTGAAGATTCAGAAGGTTCAAAAGAAAAAGCTCGATATCGTCTATGAGGACGAACATATTTTACTGATCAATAAGCCATCTGGAATGCTGTCCCAGAAAGCGAAAGAGACGGATGAATCGCTGGTTGAATACCTGATCGACTATCTGCTGGATTCCGGCAAATTAAAGAAAGAGGACCTGGCGTGCTTCCGTCCGTCCGTCTGCAACCGCCTCGACCGCAACACAAGCGGCATCGTGGCAGCTGGACGTTCCCTGCCGGGACTGCAGATCATGTCCGAAGTCATCAAGGATCGGAGTCTGGGAAAATATTATGTCTGCGTCGTGCGGGGAATCGTAAAAGGCGAAGCCCGGATCGAGGGATGGCTGACGAAAAATGAAAAGACGAATCAGGTGTCGATCCGAAAAGAGGAGACCCCTGGAAGTCTGCCGATCCGGACTGCATACAGACCGCTGGCGTCTGGAAATGGATATACCCTTCTGGAGGTCCACCTGATCACCGGTCGTTCCCACCAGATCCGCGCCCACCTGGCATCCATCGGGCACCCGATCGCCGGGGATCCGAAGTACGGTGATCCCCGGGTCAATGAGGAAGTGAAGAAACGCTTCGGTGTCCGTTCGCAGATGCTTCATGCGTGGCGGCTGGTAATGCCGGAAACGATCTCCGAGCCGCTTTCATATCTGGCGGGCAAAGAATTTACCGCGCCTATGCCGGCGGAAATGAAACGGATGGAAGAGATGATGAAATCAGCTCCAAAACGCCCAGCCAATCATCGCCTGTAAATTTTAAGTTGTGCGAAAAATCAAAAAAATAAGTGGAGGAGCAACAACATGGGGACTTGGAACAGCCGGGGACTTCGTGGTTCAACCCTGGAGGATATGATAAACCACACAAACGATCTTTACCGTGAGAAAAAGCTGGCATTGATCCAGAAAATCCCGACGCCGATCACACCCGTCTCGATCGATAAAACCAGCCGCCATATCACGCTGGCGTATTTCGACCAGAAGAGTACCGTCGATTACATCGGCGCGATTCAGGGCGTCCCGGTCTGCTTTGATGCGAAAGAATGTGCGGCAGATACATTTCCACTGCAGAACGTCCATCCGCATCAGGTCGCATTTATGCGGGAATTTGAAGAGCAGGGCGGAATTGCTTTCTTAATTATATATTTTTCACAGAGGGATGAACTTTACTACCTGCCATTTTTCCATCTGGACGCATACTGGGAGCGGATGCAGCAGGGCGGACGAAAGAGTTTTACATATGAGGAAATGGATAAAACGTGGCGCATCAAAAGCCACCGGGATATATTAGTCCATTATCTGGAACCGCTGAGCCGGGATTTAGGAGAAAGAGAGGATGATTTTTCATGACAACAGCCGTAGAACGTTTTTTGAAATATGTATCATATGATACGCAGTCAGACGAGGCATATGACACCTGCCCGAGCACAAAAAAACAGCTTCTGTTAGCCAATGAGCTGAAACGCGAGCTGGAAGAAATGGGTGCATCCGATGTGCGGATGAGCGAGTACGGATACTTGTTTGCACGCATTCCGGATAATACAGGCAGTACCTCTGCTCACGGTGCATCCGGCATTGGACAGAAAACCACCATCCCGGCACTTGGCTTCATTTCCCACATGGACACCGCGCCGTCCTTAACCGGAACAAACGTAAAGCCGCGCATCGTCCAGGCATATGACGGCAAAGATATCGTATTAAATGCAGAAAAACAAATTGTCATGAAAGTTTCAGAATTTCCGTTTTTAGCCGACTTAAAAGGTCAGGATCTGATCGTAACCGACGGAACCACGCTTCTGGGCGCCGACGATAAGGCAGGCGTGGCGGAGATCATGACGATGGCAGAATATTTCCTGAGCCACCCGGAGATCCCGCACGGCGAGATCTGCATTGGATTTACGCCGGACGAGGAGATCGGACGCGGCGCGGATCACTTCGATGTGAAAGACTTCGGTGCAGCGGTTGCTTATACGGTAGACGGCGGTCCGATCGGCGAGATCGAATATGAAAATTTCAATGCCGCTTCCGGCAAAGTCCGGATTCAGGGAGCCAGCATCCATCCGGGTGATGCGAAGCTCAAGATGAAAAATGCCCTTCTCATCGGCATGGAATTTCAGAGCCTGCTGCCGGTCTTCGAAAATCCGATGTACACAGAGGGTTACGAGGGATTCTATCACCTGGATGAAATGAGCGGAAATGTAGAAGAGGCGCAGTTAAATTATATCATCCGCGATCACGACCATGAAAAATTTGAACAGAAAAAGAAATTTTTCGCCGAAGCCGCCGATTTCCTGAACCGCAAATACGGTAAGGGCACCGTGATCGCCGAAGTAACGGACAGCTACTACAACATGAAAGAAAAAATTGAGCCGTGCATGTACCTGATCGATACCGCCAAAGAGGCGATGACAGCCTGCGGCATCGAGCCGGAGGTCGTTCCGATCCGCGGCGGCACCGACGGCGCCCGCCTCTCCTACATGGGGCTCCCGTGCCCGAACCTCTGCACCGGCGGATATAACTATCATGGAAAATATGAATTTATTCCGGTGGATTCGCTTCAGAAGACGGCGGAGATACTGGTGAAAATTGCCAGTTTATTTTCATGAAATAATAAATTATTTGGTAATCTTTTTGTTAAACATTGAAAATTGTTGAAGAAACCTTCTGTATGTGGTAAGATTAAATAAAATAACTGGAAATAAATCGAAATTTTGATGCAATGTGGGATTCTTACAACGATCATCTGGGACATCCTTCCTCCGATCACTATAAGGGGACATCTCCGGCGTCTACGGAAGAAGCAAAGGCGCTGATAAAACTGACTGAGCAGTACCCTTTCAAACGAACGGTAAGCTATCATACACAGGGCGAAGTAATCTATTGGTATTTCGCACAGACCGGCGATTTGTTAAACGAAAGTAAGGCGTTTGCGGAGTCGGCATCCGCCGTCACAGGATATCCATTAGATGCCGACTACACCAAACTCGAACCCTCCGGATATAAAGACTGGGCGATCCAGAAGAAAAACATTCCCAGCCTGACAATAGAAGTAGGCAGAGGTACAAATCCTCTGGAAATGAGTCAGCTTCCTGCGATCTATGAGCAGAATAAGAATGTGATTGGAGAAATTTTGTATGGGTTGAGAGAGTAGATGGATATAAAGAGATTGAATCCAAACATGTTATAAATTTTTATAATGAGGGCAGAGCGATATGGTTTTATGTGTTGTAAAATATAAAAATATATCCCTCTGCTCTTTTTGTACTATGTGGTTCTATATTTTTGCACAAATATATAGAATCGCTTTTAGCCATATTGTATGTATCATTTCACATACAGGAAATACACCCGTTATATGTTTGTGCGTATTTACAGAATAAATAGTTGCAAAATTCTTGCTTGCATATCAGGACCAGATATGTTACATTTAACTCATCAAGCATATATATTTCTTTATCTGCAATTCAAGCAATCTTATATTCTATATTATTAATCTGAGAAATCTTATGCTTATCCAACTTGGCAATACGAAAGAGCAGGAGATTCTCAGAAAAGCCAGATTCTCCTGTCAGAAAGGGGAATTATGGGGAATTTAACGAGGGCGAGGAGAAATCACAAGGACACGCTGTTTCGGATGTTGTTCAGCACAAGGGAGAATCTGCTGAGCCTGTACAATGCAGTGAATCATTCACATTATACAGATCCGAAAGAATTGGAGATTGTGACGCTGAAAAATGCTGTATATATGAATATGAAAAACGATCAGGCATTTTTGCTGGATATGCAGTTAAACTTATATGAACATCAATCGACATGGAATCCGAATATGCCACTGCGTTTTCTGTTCTATGTGGCAAAAGAGTACCAGATGCTGGTCCGGAACCAGACCTTGTACGCATCGGCATTGGTGGAACTGCCGACACCGCATTTTGTAGTATTCTACAATGGAGAAAAAGAGCGGGAGGCGGAGGGGCTGCTTAAATTGTCACATTCGTTCATGCAGAAGACAGAACATCCTGAGCTGGAATTGCTTGTGAAGGTTTTAAATATCAATTTGGATAAAAATCTGGAGATCCTGGAAACCTGCCGGTTGTTGAAAGAGTATATGCTGTTGGTTCATAAAATACGGCAGTATGCGATTGAATACAAAGACATCAATCAAGCGGTTGAAAAGGCTGTGACGGAATGTATCGATGAAAATATATTGGCAGAGTTTCTGAGGAAGAATCGAGCGGAGGCGATAGAGGTGTGTATTTTCGAATATGATGAAAAACGGGAAACGGAGCTGATACGGAAGGCGGAGTTTGCAGAAGGGGAGAAGGTTGGTGAGGCAAAGGGTGAGGCTAAAATACTTTTAAACCTGATTGAAAAAGGCATACTAACAAAGGAACAAGCCCTTGAACAATTTGGTGGTACTTATGAGGACTTGGAAAAAGCAGCTTTATCCGTAACACTGGTTTGAAATTTTCTCCCAAATTCAAGAAAAAACCGTTGACAGATCCATATTCCGATGCTAGAATACTTAAGTGTGCCGCACAGCGAGGCTAAAAGTGCGCAAGCCGCCATAGCTGGCGAGTAATGATAATAGGAGGTGCCATCAGATGTACGCGATTATTGCAACAGGTGGTAAGCAGTATAAGGTTGCCGAGGGCGATGTAATCAAAGTTGAGAGACTCGGTGCTGCTGCAGGTGAAGCTGTTACTTTCGATCAGGTTCTGGCTGTTAACAACGGTGAGATGAAGATCGGATGCCCGACTGTAGAGGGTGCTACTGTATCCGCAACAGTTGTTAAAGAAGGCAAAGGCAAAAAAGTTATCGTTTACAAGTATAAGAGAAAAACTGGCTACCATAAGAAAAATGGTCACAGACAGCTCTTTACAGAAGTTAAGATCGAAAAGATCAACGCTTAATTGAAATGATTCAAGTAGACGTATACTCCGATTCCAAAGGATGTACCACGGGAGTGGAAGTAAAGGGACATGCTGGATATGATGAGTACGGCAAAGATATTGTCTGTGCGGCTGTATCCGTTCTGACTGTCAATATGGCTAATTCGGTGGAGAAATTTACCGATGACGGTTTTAAAGGCAGTGTGGATGAAAAGACAGGTCAGTTTATTTTTCATTTTACCGGTACTGTAAGTGCGGAATCAAAACTCCTGATGGATTCGCTGATACTTGGACTTACCGATATCGCGGAGAGTTATGGAGATAAATACATTAAAATTCGATTCAGGGAGGTGTAACGCATGTTTAAAATGAACCTTCAGTTATTCGCTCATAAAAAAGGTGTTGGTTCCACAAAGAACGGTCGTGATTCTGAGTCCAAGAGACTTGGTGCGAAGAGAGCAGACGGACAGTTCGTATTAGCTGGCAACATTCTTTACAGACAGCGCGGAACCAAGATTCATCCAGGTGTGAACGTAGGACGCGGTGGAGATGATACATTATTCGCTATGGTTGACGGCGTCGTAAAGTTTGAAAGAAAGGGCAGAGACAAAAAGCAGGTTTCTGTTTACCCGAGAACAATTAACGAATAATTATAAAGAAGCTCCATACGGATTGTATGGAGCTTTTTTCAGATCAGAAGGAGGTATTTATGTTTGCCGACAGTGCAAAAATTTATATCAGATCCGGAAAAGGCGGTGACGGTCATGTCAGCTTCCGCCGGGAACTTTTCGTAGCTGCTGGCGGTCCGGACGGCGGCGATGGCGGTCGCGGCGGCGATGTCATTTTTGAAGTGGACGACGGACTGAATACCCTGACCGATTTCCGTCATGTCCGCAAATATGTGGCTGGCGACGGAGAGCAGGGCGGAAAGCGCCGCTGTCACGGAGCAGACGGCGAGGATCTGATTGTCAAGGTTCCGGAAGGAACCGTTATCAAGGATTTTGAATCCGGTAAGGTAATCGCGGATATGTCCGGCGAGAACCGCCGAGAAGTGATTTTAAAAGGTGGCAAGGGCGGTCTTGGAAATATGCACTTTGCGACCTCGACGATGCAGGTTCCGAAGTATGCACAGCCGGGACAGCCGGCACAGGAACTCTGGGTACAGCTGGAATTAAAGGTAATCGCAGATGTTGGTCTGGTTGGTTTCCCGAACGTCGGTAAATCGACCTTGCTTTCACGCGTTTCCAATGCACGTCCGAAGATTGCCAATTACCATTTCACGACGCTGAACCCGCATCTTGGCGTGGTTGATCTGCAGGATGGACAAGGCTTTGTCATGGCAGATATTCCGGGGCTCATCGAGGGTGCTTCCCAGGGAATAGGTCTGGGACATGATTTCCTGCGCCATATCGAGAGAACCAAGGTTCTCGTTCATGTTGTGGATGCGGCATCCGTCGAGGGACGTGATCCGGTTGAAGATATCCGTACCATCAATGCGGAGTTAAAAGCATATAATCCGTCGCTTTTAGAGCGTCCGCAGGTGATTGCTGCCAACAAGGTAGATTCGATTTACAATACCGGCGAAGAGGACTGGGAAGACCCGGTAGAGCGCTTAAAACGCGAATTTGAGCCGGAAGGCATCCAGGTATTTGCCATTTCTGCAGTTACCGGACAGGGTGTAAAAGAGCTCCTTTACCATGTAAATGATCTGCTGAAAACGGTTGACCGCAAGCCAGTTATTTTCGAAAAAGAATTTGAGTACCAGTATCAGGGCGAGAATCTTCCGTATACCGTGGAACGCAATGAAGATGGTATTTATGTGGTAGAAGGACCGAAGATCGAGAAGATGCTTGGTTACACAAACCTTGATTCTGAGAAGGGCTTCCAGTTCTTCCAGAAATTCTTAAAGGACAGCGGTATTCTGGCTGAGCTGGAAGAGGCTGGCATCGAAGAGGGCGATACAGTTCGTATGTATGGTCTTGAATTTGATTACTATAAATAATTGACATTTACAATATTTCAAACTCAGAAATCCACACTGGATCTGAGTTTGAATTTTAACAGGAGATAGATTTTATGACAAGCAAACAGAGAGCTTATTTAAAAGGTCTCGCGATGACCATGGATCCGATCTTCCAGATCGGCAAATCCAGCCTGACACCAGAACTGACCGCTGCTGTGGCAGAGGCGCTGGAGGCCCGCGAGTTAATTAAACTGAATATTCTGAAGAACTGCGTCGATGACGGCAATGAGCTGGCAGCCGTTCTGGCTGAGCGTACCCACGCACAGGTAGTACAGGTAATCGGCAAGAAAATTGTTCTTTATAAAGAGGCAAAGGACGAGAAGAAACGTAAGATCGTTCTGCCAAAATAAAGGGGCTGCATTCTGCGAATGAATCTCTGACAGAAAGGATACGGATGACGATGAAAAAGATCGGTATTATGGGGGGAACATTTGACCCGATCCATAATGGACATATCATGTTGGGAAGACAGGCGTATGAAGAATATGATCTTGACTGCATCTGGTATATGCCCTCCAGGATCCCGCCGCATAAAAAGGATCATACGATCACAGCGGCAAAGGACCGTTTGGCAATGACTGCAGCTGCGATCGCGCCGTATTCTTATTTTAAGCTGTCTGATTTTGAACTTCGCAGGACCGGCGGAAATACCTACACAGCAGACACGCTTCGCTTATTGAAAGAAGAATATCCGGATGTGGAATTTTTCTTTATCGCGGGCGCGGACTCAATTATGGACATTGAAAAATGGTATCATCCCGAATATGTTCTTCCAGCCGTCACATTTTTGGCGGCAGCAAGAGAGCATGAGGAGGCGGATCGTTCGCTGGATGAGCAGATTTCCTATTTAACCCAGAAATATCAGGCGCATATTCTGCGTCTTCACTGCCGTGAAATGGATGTTGCTTCGGCGGAGATCCGCGCGGCTTTCCGGGCAGGACACGCAGCAGACGTTCGTTCCCTGGTGCCGAAGGAAGTCTGTCAATATATCGAACAGCACGGCTTGTATCAGGAGGTAAATGTGTAATGGACGAAAGAATTACAGAGATACGGAAGCATTTGAAAAAGAAATTGAACCCGATGCGCTATGAACATACGCTGGGTGTTTCATACACATGCATGGCTCTGGCTATGCGTTACAGTGCCAATCTGGATCAGGCGGAGATGGCTGGACTTCTCCACGACTGTGCGAAGCGCTATGATGATGCGACTATCATCTGCAAATGCCAGGAGCATGGCATTGAACTGACTGAAGGTGAACTGCGGGCTCCGGCTGTGATTCATGCAAAATTAGGCGCATGGATGGCAGAACACAAGTATGGTATTACCGATCCAGAGGTCTTATCTGCAATCGCCTGCCATACGACCGGAAAACCGGCGATGTCCCTGTTAGACAAGATCCTGTACGTAGCCGATTACATCGAACCGCGCCGTGATAAGGCGCCAAATCTGCCGAAGCTCCGCCGTCTTGCATTTGAAGATCTGGACGAAGCGCTGTATCAGATTCTGGACAGCACCCGCAATTATTTAAAGGAAACGGGCACGGCAGAGGATGATACAACCGAACAGACCTGGGAATACTATCATGAACGTCATGTTCATCAATAGACACATTAAGATGTGAACATGATGTTGTGAACGGTATCCGACGTTACTGGGCACGTATGCGTGAACAGTAACAACTGTCCGACAGGTTATAAAAAGGGCAGGCAGAAGAGCTGCTTGCTTTTGAAACAGGATTTAAATAAAATAATGAGGAGGATAATCCCCGTGGAAGCAAAAGAGCTGACCAAACTTGCCGTAAAGGCGCTGGAAGATAAAAAAGGCGAAGATATTCGCGTCATTGATATTCATGGAGTATCTGTACTGGCTGATTACTTTGTCATCGCAGACGGAAGCAACGCCAGCCAGGTAAAGGCAATGGCAGATAATGTAGAGGAAGAACTCGGCAAAGCCGGTCATGAGTGCCGTCAGATCGAGGGCTATCAGACTGCCGGATGGATCCTGATGGATTACGGCGATCTGATCGTACACATTTTCTCCCGCGATGACAGACTGTTTTATGATCTGGAGCGCATCTGGAGAGATGGAAAAGTAGTTGAGAATGTAGAGGAATTGTAATAGATTTTGTTTCATTTCTTTTATATCACGAACAGAAAGGGAAAAACCTGCAAATGGTTTTTCCCTTTTATTTCTCAAACCCTCTATTTATTTGTGCTGTCTGCATCAATTACAGACTGAATCTGCTTCATAAG